>JAZUFP010000126.1:0-5367 GCA_045640765.1 Acutalibacteraceae bacterium | reverse complement strand
GGCAGCGTGACCGACGGTAACGCGTTACATCCGCAGAACGCACCGTATTCGATCTTTGTGACAGTGGTCGGCATACGGAAAGCGGACAGATTTTTGCACCCTATGAATGTATAGGCGGGAATGGAAGTGATCTTTTTGCTGTTCGTCGCACCGGTCAGCGCGGGACAATACGAAAAAACACCCTCGCCCAGAGTTACTGCCGCGTCGGGCAGTACCGCCTTCTTCAATCGCGAACAATCGGAAAAAGCAGAATCACCGATCGATTTGACTGTGTTCGGCAAGGTGACAGACGGCAGATAAGAACAGCCGGAAAACGCTTCTTGCCCGATCGACACCAGCTTTTTGTTGAATTGAACCCCGGTCAGTCCTTTGACGTTGAAAAACGCGCGTTTACTGATCGACGTGACGGTGGCCGGAACGGTGTAATTTCCGGATTTTGCCGTCGGATACTGTATGATTTTGGTTTTGGCTTTATTGAGCAGAACCCCGCCTAACGAAATGAAATTCTCATTGGCGGAGACGACCGAAATGGTGGTCATGTTTTTACAGTTGCTGAAAGCGCCGGCATCAATTTGTTGAACGCTTGACGGAATGGTGACCGACGGCAGAGAGGAACAACCGGCGAAAGAATCGTACTCAATAACGGTGACCGATTTCGGGATACTGATGCTTTCGAGATTTTTGCAATATTTAAACGTTGCAGATTTGATCTTCGTGATCCCTGAGGCGAGTGTTACGCTTTTCAGCGCGGTACAGTTATTGAACGCACCGTGTCCGATCGCGGTGACGGAAGCCGGGATCTTGACGGAAGATAATTTCTGGCAGTAATTAAACGCGAAGTCACCAATGCTTGTGAGGCCGGAATTGAAAGTGACAGATTGCAGTTGATTGCAGTCGAAAAATGCATAAGCACCGATTTTTTTGACGTTTTTGCCAAGTGTTATGGATTTCAGACCGGTATAAGCAAACGCATCGCTTCCGATCGAGGTAATGCTGTCAGGAATGGTGACTGACGTCAGAGTTCCGCATCCGGAAAAGGCCGAGGAAGCAATAGAGGTCATGCTATCCGGAAGAACGATTGAAGTGATCCCGTATGCGCTTTCAAAAGCGTACGGCTCAATGGAAGTAACACCGTTCGGAATCGTGATCGCTCCTGAGGCGGACGGTAAATAGAAAAGTAATTTCGTACCTGCTTTATTCATGATGGCCTTGCCGACGCAGGAATAATACGGGTTTTCACTATCGATGATAACGGTAGTGATATTTTTGCCGAACGCAGAGGAATCAATCGAATTGATGGTTTTTGGCAGACTGACGGTGGTAATACCGTCGATGTCCAAAGCACCCCAGCTTAATGCCGTAACCGGAAATCCGTCGATATCTTCCGGTACGATGATCTTGGTCGCTGCTTCGTCAGGATAAAACGAGTAAATCGTTACTTCATCGTTCCATATATCGTAGTCAAGATCAACATATCCGCAATTTTCCTCGGCAAAGGATGTCATGGAAAACGCGAAAATTGCCGCAACGATCATAATGACCGTTACCAAAAGGAAACCTATTTTCTTTTTCATAAAAAAACCTCCTTGATTTTGAAAATTATACCATTGTCAAAGAAAAATGTCAACGCGAAACTCATTGGCATTCAGAACAAACTTCGGGAACGTTTTTCTCCGCATAATATCCCGGAAGCGCGTGACGGCAATGCGGCGAAACGAGTTGACCGGTCCGTTCACAGTACGGGCGGCGTATGATTGCGTCACAGTCGGGATACTCTGCCGAAGGATCACAACCGACCGCGGTAAGAATTTCGGAAAAAAGATAAGGCGCAATGTTTTGAACTTCTCCCTCGTTGTGCCATACAGCGCAAACATATTGCGGGGTAAAACCGACGAACCAGTTATCCCGGTTGTTATCGTTCGTGCCGGTCTTTCCGCCGACGGAAATCTGATTGATGCGGGCAAGTTTACCCGTCCCGTCGCGTGAAACGACGGTGCGAAGCAGTTGATTCATGATCGCCGCGGTCGTTTCCTGAATGACCCGCTTTGCTTTCGGTTCGGCCCGATAAATTTCTTTTCCCTTCCGGTCCAGTATCGACAGCACGCAGTAGGGTTTCGTGTACGTTCCGCCGTTGGCGAACATTTCGTAATATCCTGCCATTTGAAGCGGATCACAGCCGGCGGCGGTACTGCCCAACGCGATGGCGCCGAGCAGGTCTTCATTTTCGCCGAATGCCAGGTGTTTTTCTTCGCTTTCAAGATCCATTCCGAAATTTTCGGTCAAAAATCCAATGGCGTTTTTAACGCCTAATTTTTGAAGACTGCGAACCGCCGCCGTGTTCAATGATTCTTTAATGGCTGTTTCCAGCGTGACCGGTTTACGGGTGTATTTTCCGCTGGCGTTATAGGGCCATTCCCGTTTTCCGCCGCGGTAGTCATCGACGGTGCTGACAGGGGAATCTTCGATCATTTCGGAATAATGATAAATTCCTCTATCGATCAGGGGCGCGTAAACACTCAATGGTTTGAAAGCGGAGCAGGGCGCGTGGTTTTCGAGGGCAAAATTTATATCGGACCCGGAAAAATTTTTACTGCCGGCGGCAAGGATCTTTCCGGTCGGTTCAATGATCACGCATCCGGAATCGGTTTCGTCGAGATGCTGCTCATAGCTTTCGGCTATTTCGGCGCAGTATTCCGGAACCAAAGTGGTTTCGATCCGGTAGCCCTTTTCGGCCAACGCTGTTTTGGCTTCTCTTTCTGAAATTTTCTGCTGTTGACAGATGATATCCATCGCTTCGTCAAAGGCGATCTCCACAGCGGAACGCAGGGTGCTTTCGGTGACTTCCGGACCGGCGGCATCCGATGAAACGATCTGCGCGATCCGGTTTCCGCCGCTGTCGGTGATAACAGAACCCTTTTTTTCGCATCCGCAAAAACAACCGCATAGGATCAAAATACAAAGAAGCGGCGTAAATATTTCCTTTTTCCGATACATATTATTGCTCGCTTTCCGCAATGTATTGCAGGATTTCTTCGGGTAATTCCAGAACGGGTTGGTCTTTGATGATTTTTCCGAGCGGACTCAAACGGTCACCGACGTTTCGCAGCAGCTGCGGTACGTTCCGAAGTTCTTTCAGGCAGATATACGCGCTGTTTTCATCCCCCGCGTCACGGTATAATTGAATACCGGTCATCAGTTTTTGACAGTAATCCTCGTAATCTTCGTATAAGAACGGCGCTTTCTCGAAAACGGATTTCTTATAATTGATCATACTGGCGAAATCTCCCCGGGAGTAGGCATACAGTGCTTTTGCGCTGTACGCGACCGGGACGTATTCGTTGTGTGACAGAATATCGTCTGCCATTTTGTCCATTTCTTCGGGCGATTCGATCTGCGAAAGTTTCGCGATTTTGTCCTGCGTGTTCAACGGATAAAGTTTCAGCGCAGTATCGGTTTTGTTGGCGTAGGAAAAGCAAAGCGCGATGCCGAAATAGACCGAAGCGGCAAAAAATACCGAGCACACGGTGGTGACAAGCGCCCCTTTCTGCCGCAGAACGATCTCTTTGCCGGAACGATAATCGCAGGTCAGCAACAGGATCATGAACAGTGCGACAAATTGCAGGTCGAAATCAAAACAGGTGTGCAGGAAGAGAATCGACAGGATCAGTCTTCTGCGCAGAGAAGTATCTTTTGAAAAAACGGGTTTCAGTGTGATCCATGCCAGCAACAGCGCGGGGATCCACCCGATATCCAGCATAAGCTGTAAAAAGTCGTTGTGGATAAACCGGACGGAATACAACCCGGTCTGGAAACTCGGCTGCATATAGTAGTACCCGAGATATCCCAGTCCGAACGGGTGCTTCAAAATCACCGGCAGCGCGTCACGGAAATACAAAAGACGTCCCACAAAGGTACTTTCTTTCCACGAAAAACGGGTGAAACGTTCCAATAACACACTGTGACCGAAAACGGAAACCAGCACGACCGCGGCGACCGCGGCGGCAAGAACGGCAAGGAATACCAGGCGGGATTTCTTACCGCTTGCAAGGAAAATGGTCACGGCGTTTGAAAGGATCGCAAGAACGAATACCGTTCGGCTTCCGGAATACAGCATACCCCCGACCAGAACCGCCAGCAGAATATAGTCGGTCACTTTCTTTTTCGGCGCGGTCAGGGTGATCAGTTCCGCGATCAGTAAAAACAGTGCGAAGGTGTTGGGATATTCAAAAAAACCGGAAAGCCGGTCCGCAACGGTAAAGGTGCTGTGCAGGGAGGGAATAAAAGAAAGTCCGGCGGAAACGATCACCATGGCGGCTGCGGCGAGCGGCAGAAAGAAAAAAGCTTGTTCACGGGCTTCCGGCGGCTCTTGAAACAGTAAAAACAGGTACAGGATCAATGGCAAAAACTTAAAAAATCCAAGCAGCGCCATGCCGCCGTCAACTGCCCAAAGCGGCGAAATCAGATAAAGTAAAGTGATCACGCCGACCGTCAGCAGGGTGACGTTCATGTATAATTTCATTTCGCCGTTTTTCAATATGTAAAACGCCACTCCCGCGATCAGCAGCGCGGAAAGAATGCAGGAAATGAATTCATGAAACGTCCCGACCGCAAGAACGGACAGGATCAGACCGATTTGTGACAGCGATATATTTTTAACGGAATTTTTGATACTGGGCATTGAAAAACCTCCGATTAACGGTAATTTATAACATTATACCATAAAGCGGCAAAAGAAACAAGAACAGGTTATAACGGAAAACGGTATTTGTTATATGTGTTACAATGATGTGTAACAAAAGATAAAAAAGGATAGCGAATAGAGGAACCTGTGTTGCGATGGTTCGAATCCATCCTCTCCCTCAACGCATTATTTTTTTGCAGCGTAAAGAAACACAAAAAGTACACCACCGATTTTGCCGGTTTTTAAGGATGAAAATACAAAAAGCCCGTAAACGCGCGAAAAACGCCAAAAAAGCTTGGTAGACTTTTTTGGGTTCTCAGGTGTGTTTGGACGCAGTTATCGATAAAACTTACCCACGGGTAAGTTGTTTGTTAGGGGGTAAGTTTGGATTGATAGGAGGGGAAGTTTGGAGGAAAGGGGTAAGTAAAAAAATAAGGCTATAAATCCGGGTGTCCGAATTTTGCAACCTTGCGTTCTTGGGAAAGATTGAAAGACGTCCTCGTTGTTTTGCAACCTTTCAAAGTGACGAGGCCTCCTGTTATCATCGGGAAAAAATAAAGAAAGAACATAGAGTCCCTTTACAACTCAAAATTTATGCCTGTTTGGGTGGGGGTCTCAGCGGCAAGATTGATAAGCTTGAAATTGCCATCAACAAGACTTTCACAACGTCCAGCATAGTCCTTTAA
>JAZUFP010000125.1:0-1554 GCA_045640765.1 Acutalibacteraceae bacterium | reverse complement strand
TGTCCCGGTTCGTTTGTCACGTCGCCGGAAATCACATCACCGTTGACCAGCATGATCGGCATACCGGTCGCAAGCGAGGCCCACACTTCCGTGGTCAGCGCTCTGTTGATCGCGATCTGATTCGGGATCTGATAGGTAATTTCGCTGTCGCCGTACGCGCACGAATCACGCTTGTCCCATACCATTTTAACGAAAGGATAAACGCCGATATTCAAGTCCCACGGCCGGCGCACCATGGCGTTCTTCGTACATTTGACCGCTTTGATCGTATACGTACTTCCTGTTTCGTCCCACTCTTTGTAGAATTTTGTGTAAACCGTAACCCGGTAACTGTTATTCGGTTCACGTTCGCCGCGCTCGCCGGCGTTTTCTTTGTAATCCGAAATATTTTCCGGCTTTATCTTCTCAATTTCATCGGCGCTGATTCTGTTCCTTTTTGCTTCCATTCTTACGTCACTGCACCACAGCCGCTGCGCCACAATGATATACGGCTGGCTCTGTACGTCCTCATTGTTCGGATCGCCGAACACGACGTTTTCGACGCTCAAAACTTCACACGCAATATCCCCGGTGATCTTATGCTGTTTTTCCGCGTCAACATATAACCCCGTTTCCACGTTGCTGTCCCAGTATGTGTATAAAATCCCCGTACCGGTTATGTACGCCTTCCGTGCAAGATCAGCTTTCAAATCATCCAGTTTCAGCCGTTCTGCTGTCACTGTAAAATATTCTGACAGGTATTTCATCATTAAACTGTATTCCACATTTCCCGGCGCCGCCTCGGTCTCCATTTCACCCGAAAGCATCTGATTTTCAAGTTCTTTCTTTTCTTTTCCGTCGATTGTATTTTCCGGGATCCCTTCCGCCGTGTAATTGACGGCGATAGGTGAAGAAGTGATCGCCGACAGCTTGTATTCGGCAATCCGTTTTATAATATTTCGCCTTACCAGCGGTCTGTTCCTGACTGCAAGGCCGTGCCAGTGATCACCGACATAAAACCGCTCATTCATTTTTGATTGCTCGTGAATCCCTTTGTCTCCGATTTCGTCCTTATAGGCAGTACCGTCTTTATATTCATCACTGATCCCGATCGGATCCGTTATGATCTTCTTCATTTCTTCTTCCCTCTCACGCTCTTTTTCTTTGCAGTCGACTTCAATTCTGCCGGCTTCGGCTCAAATTCCTCATGATACCCCAGTTTTTCCAATTCACATTTTTTTTGAAAGGATTCCGCATATCGTATTGCGTTCCCGTATTCATTGACCATTTTATGCACTTCTTTCACACCTTCCACAAACAGTTTCAGAGGGTGGCCTCGAAAGAAGCCACCCTCCAAATTGATTATCCGTCTTCTTCTTCTTCCGCCGGCGAAACCGTAACCGTTGCTACCGATGACTGTTTCTGCGAAATTCCGTCCGCAATTACTTTGACAAAGTAATAGTACGAACCGGCTGTCAAGGTAGTCGGAATCGTCATCGAAGACGAAGTCGCACCTTCGACCCTTTCCGCGCCGTTTCCGCTAGAATCCATTGCCTGATACCACTGGTAGGTATA
>JAZUFP010000124.1:0-4624 GCA_045640765.1 Acutalibacteraceae bacterium | reverse complement strand
TCCGACCGCGATCTATACCACGTCACGGCTGTATCCCAATCTGTTGGGACCGATCGCCGTTGCCGCTTATTCGTATATGGCACTCGTTCCGGTCATTCAGCCGCCCATTATGAAGCTGCTGACCACCAAAAAGGAACGTTCTATCGTGATGAAACCGCTGCGTAAGGTTTCAAAGACCGAAAAAATCATTTTCCCGATCGCCGTTACCATTATCGTTTCGCTGCTGGTACCGTCCGCGACACCGCTGGTCGGTTGTCTGATGCTGGGCAATCTGTGGAAAGAATCGGGCGTTTGCGAACGTCTTTGCAAGACCGCGCAGAATGAATTGATGAACATCGTTACCATTTTCCTGGGCATTTCGGTCGGCGCGACCGCGACCGCGGAAGCGTTCCTGAATCTGCAAACCCTCAAAATCATGGGCATGGGCGTTGTCGCGTTCGGTATCGGTACCGCGGGCGGTGTTCTGCTGGCAAAACTCATGAATCTGTTCAGCAGAAAGAACAAGATCAATCCGCTGATCGGTTCCGCCGGTGTTTCGGCTGTTCCGATGGCGGCTCGTGTCAGCCAGTCGGTCGGTCAGAAAGAGAACCCCTCCAACTTCCTGCTCATGCACGCCATGGGCCCGAACGTTGCCGGTGTAATCGGTTCGGCAATCGCCGCCGGCGTGTTGATTTCACTGTTCGGTTAATTAAAGGAGATTTTGAACTATGCAACAAAAACCGTTATTTATTACCGATACCATTCTGCGTGACGCACACCAGTCGCAGGCGGCGACCCGTATGCGTATCGACGATATGCTGCCGATGCTCGAACGTCTGGATAAGGTCGGCTATTGGTCGGTCGAATGCTGGGGCGGCGCGACTTTTGACGCCTGTATGCGTTTTCTCAACGAAGATCCGTGGGAGCGTTTGCGCACCATTAAAAAACACATGCCCAACACCAAACTGCAAATGCTGTTCCGCGGTCAGAATATTTTAGGTTATAAACACTACGCCGACGACGTGGTCGACGCTTTCGTGAAAAAGTCGATCGAAAACGGCATTGACGTCATCCGTATTTTCGACGCGCTGAATGATCCGCGCAACCTTGAACAGGCGGTCAAATCCTGCAAGAAATACGGCGGCATCTGCGAAGCGGCAATGAGCTATACCGTCAGTCCCGTTCATGACGAAACCTACTTTGTCAATCTGGCGAAAACGCTGGAAAACATGGGCGCTGACGTGATCTGTATCAAGGATATGGCAAACCTGCTGCTGCCATATGACGCGTTTTCGCTGGTCAAAAAGCTGAAAGAAAACGTGGGCGTGCCGATCCACCTGCACACCCACAACACGACCGGTACCGGTGACATGACCTATCTTATGGCGGCACAGGCCGGCGTGGATATCGTGGACTGCGCACTTTCTCCCTTTGCCAACGGTACGTCGAATCCGTCCACCGAAGCGTTGGTCGCTACCCTGAAAGGCACCGAACGCGATACCGGTATTGAACTGACGAAACTGACCGACGTTGCCAAGGATTTCCGTGCTGTTGCCGATAAAATGAAGGCGGAAGGCACGCTGGATCCCAAAGTGCTGAACGTGGATGCCAAGACGCTGATCTATCAGGTGCCGGGCGGTATGCTTTCCAATATGATCAATCAGTTGAAGCAGGCCGGTAAGGAAGATAAGTATTACGACGTGCTGGCCGAAGTGCCGCGCGTCCGTAAGGACTTCGGTTATCCGCCGCTGGTCACGCCGACCAGTCAGATCGTCGGTACGCAGGCGGTTATGAACGTCATCGCCGGCGAGCGCTATAAAATGGTTCCGAAAGAATCCAAGGCGCTGCTGCGCGGCGAATACGGCAAACTGCCGGGCGAAGTCAATGAGGAAGTCCGCCGTAAGTGCATCGGGGACGATCAGGTCATTACCTGCCGCCCTGCCGATCTGTTGAAGCCGGAACTGAAAAATTACGCGCTGGAAATGAGAGATAAGGGCATCGGCAAATCGGAAGAAGACGTATTGAGTTACGCGTTGTTCCCGCAGGTCGCCGAAAAGTTCTTTGCTGTCCGTGACAGCGCGAAAAAGAAGCCGGCACCGGTTTCGGACAACGGTGTCCGTGAACTGATCGTCGAAGATCTTTCTGAATAATTTTATACTGAAAAACCGCGACCTCTTTTCGGAGAGAGCGCGGTTTTTGCTTTACGGAAGATCGCCGTACGGGGTCTGAAAGCCAAATCAAGACCGGGATTCTTTTGCGCGCGAAAATCAGAATAAAATCCGCGATAAATTCCCGCCGGAACTATTGACTTTCAAAATTGCTTGTGTTATAATACATAAAACTTGATCTTTAAGCCGATACGAGAGATCGGTAAGATTGAAAATATGAAGTCGGTTGCGGTTTGTGCCGCAGTCTGTCTGCGCTTATTTCAACCTTGCCGGATCGGCAGGGTTTTATCTTTTTTCGGAGGGGATTTCTGATGGCACAGATGAATTTGAACATTCAATCATACCTGAAAGAAAACTTGACGGATTTTTCTCTGCTGACGGAAGCGTTACCGGCTTATCAGCATAAATGCCTTACTGTTTTTCCCGGTTTTTGCGATGTGCATGTGCATTTTCGCGAACCGGGTTTTTCTTATAAAGAGACCGTTCTGACCGGCTCGAAAGCCGCCGCCCGCGGCGGATATACCGCGGTATGCACCATGCCGAACCTGAATCCCGTTCCCGATTCCGCCGCGCATCTTGCCGAACAGACCCGGCTGATCCGGGAAAACGCGGTCATCCGTGTTTATCCGTACGGCGCGATCACGGTCGCCCAGCAGGGGAAGGAACTGGCGGATCTCGCGGGTATGGCAAATGATGTGATCGCTTTTTCGGATGACGGCAGAGGCGTTCAGTCGGAAGAAATGATGCGCGCGGCAATGCAAAAGGCCCGCGCGTTGGGAAAAATGATCGTCGCGCACTGCGAAGATAACAGTCTTCTGCACGGCGGATATATCCATGACGGCGTTTACGCCGCCGAACACGGCCACAAAGGGATTTGCAGCGAAAGCGAATGGAAACCGATCGAACGGGATCTGCGCCTTGCCGGGGAAACCGGCTGTGCCTACCACGTGTGCCATATTTCCTGTAAAGAAAGCGTGGAACTGATCCGGAAAGCCAAGGCGAACGGGATCAACGTCACCTGTGAGACCGCGCCGCATTATCTCATTCTGGACGAAACCGATCTGCAAGAGGACGGACGCTTCAAAATGAATCCGCCGCTGCGCGGTACGGCCGGTCGGCTGCCATTGATCGGGGGCTTGCGGGACGGCACGATCGACATGATCGCGACTGACCACGCGCCGCACAGTGCCGAGGAAAAATCCAAGGGTTTGCAGGGCAGTGCGTTCGGCATTGTCGGCATTGAAACGGCGTTTCCGCTTTTGTATACCGAGCTGGTGCTGAAAAACGTGATTTCCGCGGAACGGCTGATCGACCTGCTTTGCACGAATCCGCGCAGGCGCTTCGGTATCCCGTCGGGCAATGATTATTCGGTCTGGGATCTTTCGGTGTCATACACGGTCGATCCCGATGAATTCCTTTCCAAAGGAAGATCCACCCCGTTTGCCGGAAAAACGGTTTTCGGCAGATGTTTATGCACCGTCATGGACGGTAAAATCGTTTATAATGAAATCAAAAGATAAATCGGAGGAGTAAAAATGGCAAAGAGAACAGACGTAAAGAAAGTACTGATTATCGGTTCCGGCCCGATCGTGATCGGGCAGGCGGCGGAATTCGATTACGCCGGAACACAGGCCTGTCTGGCGCTGAAAGAGGAAGGGTATCAGGTGATCCTGTGCAATTCCAACCCTGCCACGATCATGACCGATACCTCCATTGCGGATAAGGTATATATGGAGCCGCTGACGCTGGAATATATCGCGAAGATCCTGCGTTTTGAACGTCCCGACGCGATCGTGCCGGGCATCGGCGGACAGACCGGTCTGAATCTTGCCATGCAGTTGGAGAAAAAAGGCATTTTGAAAGAATGCGGCGTGGAACTGCTCGGTACTTCCAGCGAAAGTATCGAACGTGCCGAAGACCGTGAACTGTTCAAGGAAATGTGCGAATCCATCGGCGAGCCGGTCATTCCGTCCGAAATCACCTACGATCTGGACCAGGCAAAGGCGGCGGCGGAAAAGATCGGTTATCCGGTCGTACTGCGTCCGGCGTTCACGCTGGGCGGTACCGGCGGCGGTTTTGCCGAAAACGAAGCGGAACTGGAAGAGATCGGGATCAACGCGTTCAAACTTTCCCCGGTCCATCAGGTGCTGATCGAAAAAAGCGTCAAGGGCTATAAGGAAATCGAATTTGAAGTCATGCGTGACTCCAACGATCACGCCATCACGATCTGCGGTATGGAAAATATCGACCCGGTCGGCGTACATACCGGTGACTCCATCGTGGTCGCGCCCATTCTGTCGCTGAATGACCATGATCTGAAAATGCTGAACGACAGTGCCATCAAGATCATCCGTGAATTGAAGATCGAGGGCGGCTGTAACGTCCAGTTTGCGCTGAATCCGAACAGCAGTGAATACTTCCTGATCGAAGTCAACCCCCGTGTTTCGCGTTCGTCGGCGCTGGCATCCAAGGCCAGC
>JAZUFP010000123.1:0-1604 GCA_045640765.1 Acutalibacteraceae bacterium | reverse complement strand
CACGGTTCTACGTCGGTCGAAAGCCGCCGTGCTTCAAGCGGTCACCAGTTGAATCCGTTTATGGCGCTGGCGCGAAAAGATACTACGGAATTTTCCGGTGAAGTATATGCAATGTCATGGGTATACAGCGGCGATTTCAAGGCACTGGCAGAAGTCGACCCCTTCGGTCATACCCGTTTTCAGATGGGTTTTAATCCCGAAACGTTTGAATGGAAACTTGCGGCAGGGGAACAGTTTACGTCCCCGGAAACGGTAATGACTTATTCCGGTACCGGTCTTAATACGATGTCACAGAATTTCCACCGTTTGTGCCGCGGCCATTTGGGAATGTGTGCTGAAAATCTGAAACACCCGATCGTTATCAACAGTTGGGAAGCCATGTTTATGGATGTTTCCGAAGAACGCATCCGCCGGTTTGCGACAAACTGTAAAGACTTAGGAATCGACACGTTTGTTCTGGATGACGGATGGTTTGCCGAACGGAACAGTGAAGTCGGTTCTATGGGGGACTGGGTCGTTAATCCGAAAAAGTTCCCCAACGGCTTGGAAAAAGCAATCGAGATCTGCCGTGAAAACGGCCTGCGTTTCGGCATTTGGTTTGAGCCGGAAATGATCTCGGAAGACAGCGAAACCTATCGTAAACATCCGGATTGGTGCATTCACGTTGACGGAAGAACCCCGACACTGAGCCGTTATGAAATGATACTTGATTTCAGCCGACCGGAAGTGGTAGACGGTGTTTACGAACAGATGTCCGCAATTCTCAGTAAGTATGATATCACGTATGTTAAATGGGACATGAACCGTAATATGACGGATAACGGGTCTTCAAGTCTGCCGGCTGACCGACAGAAAGAGCACAGCCACCGGTATATTTTGGGCGTTTATTCACTGATGAGCCGTTTGACCAAAGCGTTTCCGCACATCTTCTTTGAAGGGTGCGCCGGCGGCGGCGGACGATACGACTTCGGTATTCTGTACTATATGACGCAGATCTGGACCAGTGATGATACAGACCCGATGGAACGTTTGCGTGTTCAGTACGGCACTAGTATGCTGTATCCGCCGTGTACCATGTCTGCCCACGTTTCAGACAGCCCCTGCCAGCAGACAGGTCGGTTTACATCATTCAAAACCCGCGGCGACGTGGCACAAATGTGCAATTTCGGTTATGAACTTGACGCTACACGCTTAACCGAACAGGAAAAATCCATGATCGTTAAACAGGTTGAGGAGCATAAGCGTCTGGAACCGATGATTGCCGACGGAACGTACTACCGTTTGGTCAGTCCGTTTGAAACAAAGCATTGCGCATGGGAACTGGTATCATGTGATCGCTCACAGGCCTATGTCATGTATGCGATACGGGAAGCGATCGCCAATGCGCACGATGTGTATCTGAAACTGTGCGGACTTGATCCGACAGCTGATTACCGCGTTTCCGGTTTTGATATACCAATCAATGGTGCGGTTTTGATGAATGCCGGTTTGCCGGTCGCGATTCCGGTCGAAGATTACGCGACCATGATTTATTGGATCGAAAAATGTTAAAAAACGCCTGTATACAAACGCACGGGTGAATAAGGATGTATTTATGGTTTTGT
>JAZUFP010000122.1:0-6400 GCA_045640765.1 Acutalibacteraceae bacterium | reverse complement strand
CAGTTGGTCGCATCGGTCGTTGAACACGACGTTGCCTTTGGTCCGGAAAATTTGGGCTTGGCTCCGGATGAAAGCCGTAAGCGTGTTGACGATGCGTTAAAAGCGGTTGGAATGTATGAATTTCATCAAAGTTCGCCACATCATTTATCGGGCGGCCAAAAACAGCGTGTTGCCATTGCCGGTATCATCGCCATGCGTCCCGAATGCATTGTGTTGGATGAACCGACGGCAATGCTTGATCCGCGCGGCCGTTCCGAGATTTTGGAAACAATTATCAAACTGAACCGGGAACAGAATATTACGGTAGTTCTGATCACGCATTTTATGGAAGAAGCCGAGCAGGCGGACAGAGTTCTTGTTTTGCATGACGGTGAAATCCTGGCGGATGCGCCGCCAAAATCGGTATTTAACCGAGTAGATTTGTTGAAACAGGTGGGATTGGACGTTCCGCAAACGACTGAATTATTATTCCGGTTGCGTTCTGCCGGTGTGAATATTTCGACCGACGTGCTTTCGATTGAAGAAACCGCTGCGGCGATCGGGAATGCCTTTCATTTGGAGGACAGGTAGTTGTCAAATATTTTAGAAGTACGGAATCTGACCTATTCGTACGGTGATCAGTCACCGTTTGTACACGATGCTGTCAGTGATTTATCTTTTTCAATTGAGCAGGGTGATATCGTCGGCATTATCGGTCATACCGGTTCCGGAAAATCAACCCTGGTACAACAGTTGAACGGTTTGCTGAAACCAACGTCCGGTGCCGTTCTCTTTGAAGGACGGGATATTTGGAAAAATCCGAAGGAGATCCGGAAGATCCGCTTTGACGTCGGTCTTGTGTTTCAATATCCGGAATATCAGTTGTTTGAGGAAACCGTTTTTTCGGATATCGCCTACGGCCCGAAAAATATGGGGCTTTCCGGAGATGAGCTGCGCAGTCGGGTAGAGGATATCTGCGCGGTCATCGGGATTCCGGAAGCGTATTTTGAAATTTCACCGTTTGATCTTTCCGGCGGTGAAAAAAGACGGGTCGCCATCGCGGGTGTTATGGCGATGCAGCCGAAAGTGCTGATCTTGGATGAGCCGATCGCCGGACTGGACCCGAAAGGCCGGCGTGACGTTGTGAAAATGATCAACGACTACCGAAACACCTACGGCGCGACCATTCTAGTGATCTCTCACAACATGGAAGATATGGCGGTATTGGCTGACCGGCTGCTGGTTATGAACGACGGAAAATTGCTGATGTATGCGCCGACGCGTGAAGTGTTTTCGCACCCCGAAATCCTACGGGAAGCGGGGCTTGATGTTCCGATCGTCACCCGTGTTTTTGAAACATTGCGCAAACAGGAGCGCAATGTTCCGGACGATATTTTTACCGTAACGGAAGCGGTGGGTTACCTGCTGAAACGAAAGGCGGGTGGTGCTGATGCTTAAAGATATCACTTTTGGTCAGTATATCGAACGGCGGTCGGCTGTTCACGCTTTGGATCCGCGCAGTAAACTGTTGTTGCTGATTTTGATGATCGTCTTTTTGTTTATCGCTGACGGTTTCGCCGGAATTGTCCTTTTTTCGGTCTTTTTCTGTGCCGGAATGATTCTTTCAAAGATCCCGGTAAAATTCTTTCTGCGCAATATTAAGGCAATATGGATGATCCTTGCGTTTACGGCATTGATCAATATGTTTTACAGTGACGGCGGCAAACTGCTGATACACTTTTGGAAGATCAATATCTATTCGGGCGGTATTTACCGTGCCGTTTTTATGGCGGTTCGTATCGTGCTGCTGATTTTGCTGAGTTCTTTACTGACCTATACCACGACGCCTAACGATCTGACCGATGGCATTGAAAGTTTATTATCGCCATTGCGTTTGATTGGGTTGAAAAACGCCGTTCATACGTTGGCTATGATGATGACGATTGCTCTGCGGTTTATCCCCACTTTGGTGGAAGAAACCGAAAAAATCATGAACGCACAGAAAGCGCGCGGGGCGGATCTTGAAAACGGAAAACTGACCGAACGTATCCGTGCGCTGATCCCGATTTTGATTCCGCTGTTAATTTCGTCCATTCGCCGTGCCTATGAATTGGCCGAGGCAATGGAGTGCCGCTGTTATAACGGCGGTGATGGTCGGGTTCGAATGAAGCAACTGCGATTTCATACCGGTGATTTGGTTGCCGCTTTGATTTCGGTCGGCGTTTGTGTCGGTATTTTATTTTTGAATTGTTATGTTCATTTTTGATGAGGTAAACGGGTATGAAACGAGTCCTGCTGAAAATTGCATACGATGGCACCGATTATCACGGTTGGCAGGTGCAGGATAACGCCGTTACCGTTCAGCAGCGCCTGCAAGATTCATTGGAAGAATTGATGGGTTTTCGACCTGATGTGACCGGATGCAGCCGAACCGATGCCGGCGTTCACGCGCGCGGTTTCTGCTGTCATACAAACTGCCCGGATAATCTTCCGAAAGAGGCGTTTTTGCGCGGATTGAATTCAATTCTGCCGAATGATATTTCCGTTCGGGATTGTACTTTTGTCCGAAATGATTTTCATGCGCGGTATGACGCCATGGGAAAGAACTATATTTACCGTTTTTATGTTTCGCAAACGCATGACCCGTTTACGGATCGGTACGCATGGCGACTTGAAAAACCGTTAAATGAAGAAGCCGTTGCGGCGTTCTGTAAAACGCTGATCGGTACCCACGATTTTAAGGGATTCTGCGCTTCGGGCAGTTCGGTCACTGATACGGTGCGAACCGTCAGTGAATGCGAATTGATCACTGACGGCGGCTGCCCGGCAATTTCGGTTTCAGCAAACGGTTTTTTATATAACATGGTACGCATTATAGTCGGTACCGCTTATGAGGTATCGGAAGGTCGGTTGTCTGTCGATTGTGCGAATGAGATTTTTTCGTCCGCTGCCCGGGATAGGGCGGGGATCACCGCACCCCCGAACGGATTATTTTTGAATCAAGTATTTTACAGCAGGGAGGATGTTTGTTTTGGCGGAATATAAACGCAAAAAATCGCACCGCGGAAAGCGATCCGCGCCGAAAACAGAGCGGTTGCCCAAAAATGAAAAAAGTTCTTTGTTCAAAGCTGAACCTGCTGTTCGGGTGATACGCGGTAATAAGACCGATAAGAAAAGCAGATTTCAAAAAATATTTATTTTTGCCGCACTGGTCATTGTTGCATTCATTGTTTTGCAATGCCTTCTTCCGATCGGGATCGGTGAAGTGGTCGGTAACCGTTTTGCCGCTTTTGGTACGGGAAGTTATCCGCGTGAGATATACGGTACGGAGATTTTAAAGGTCGAAAACCAAGGGTATTTTTATTATGTGCTGACCGATTCTCAGTTGGCGGCATTCTCAACCGCCGGCAAGAAAATCTTTTCCGTGTCGCACGGATATGCTCACCCGGTCCTGAAATGCAGTGAAACCAGAGCTTTGCTTTATGATCAGGGTGGTACTGAATTTGCTATTTATAATCTGCGTGGCAACATCGTTACACAGAACAGTGATGATGCCATTCAAACCGCCGCGATCGGCAGAAACGGCACTTACGCGATCGTGACCGCCTCCAATTCCTACGCTTCATCGGCAGGTGTCTACAATCTCAAAAACAAGTGTCTTTACGAGTGGTATTCCGCCAAAGATATCGTGAATAATATCGTCGTTTCTCGGGATGGAAAGAAAATAGCCGTTTCAACGATCAGTACGGTTTCCGGCACTTTGTCCTCCAAAGTTTGTGTGTTGAAATTCGATTCACCGAACGCAGTGCAGACCTTTGACTTGGAAGATGACGTGGTATGTTCATTGGAAAATGATACTTCCGGGTTTGATATTTTAACGAGAAATTCATGTTTACGCGTTTCGTGGAATAGATTTGAACGTAAAGACTATTCTTCAACCGAGGAACTTTTCATTTCACGAAAAACATCTTCCGGCACCGTTCTGGTATTTAACCGTTCCAGTAACAGACTGGATAATCATGTCGTGATATTTAATCATAAAGGAAAAAAACTGGAAGAATTTGATTTTGACGGCGCGATCGATGATATTGCCTACGCGAACGGTCATATTTATTGCATCAGCGAAACTACGGTGTATTTACTTGATCTTAACGGCGATGTGCTTTGCCGGAAGAATTGTGAATACGGTGCAGAACGCCTCGCCGTGTTAGGCAGTGAATCCGTTGCCGTCATCACCAACAGCCAGATCAGCCGAATGGCATTAAGTAACTAAGAGGTGTTATTATGGATCGTGCCGCTTTGATTATTGACATAATTTTTGCCGTAGTCTTTTTCTTTTCCGTTTTTATGTCGTATAAACGCGGCTTCTGGCGCATTTTTCTCGAAACAGCCGGTTTGATTTTGTCGATGGCACTTGCCATTCATTTCGGCGGTGTTTTAGGTGAATGGACCTACGATAAGGTGGTCGAGCCGAAATTGGTCAAAGTAACGGTGGATACCGTCAGCGATACGACACAAACAACGGTTGAAAAGTTGTTTGATTGTCTGCCGGAGTTTTTGCGTTCAAGTGATGATATCAATAACGCTAAAGATAATGCATTGAACGAATTGGATCGCAGTCTTGACGGCAATACCAAAGAAGTTGCTACCGTAACTTCCAGAGAATTTTTGAAACCGCCCGTTTCGATGATTTTCAGTTTGCTGTATACGCTGGTACTGTTTGCGGCACTTTCCTTCATATTTAAGCTTTTAAAACGCCTTTTCGGTGGTGTATTCGATCACACAAAATTAACCGATAAAATCAACAAATTTCTCGGTGCTGTCCTGGGAATACCGCGCGGCTTGATCGCCTGCATTGCGTTGGCACTGTTGATTTCATTATTAAATCGGTTGCTTGGTGATTCTTTACCGGTGATTTCTTCCGAAATTCTTGATAAAACAAAAATCTATTCGTTTATAATTTCATTTGCCCCGCTTGCAAAATAAAGGAGATCCATTTATGAAACTTTGTTCCAAATGTAAAAAGCGTCCTGCTGTCGTTTTTCTTTCGGACGCGAATCATCCCGAAGCCGAACCCAACGGTCTTTGCTTGGTTTGTGCCAAAGAATTGGGCATTAAGCCGGTCGATGACATGCTGAAAAACATGAATATCACTGACGAAGATATTGAAATGATGAGTAAACAGTTTATGGAACTGATGAATCCGGATGATGACGATGCGGCATTAAATGATGAAACTTTTGATTTGGGTACCGCGCCTGCCATGCCGTTTCTAAATAATATTTTCAACGCTTTCGGCGGTAAAAAGGACGATTCGGAAAATAAAGATGAAGCCACCAAGGACAAGCAGGAAAAACCGAAGAAAAAACGTCAGCGCTATCTTGAACAGTTCTGTACAAATCTGACCCGCCGTGCGCGTGACGGACAGCTGGACCGTATTGTCGGCCGCGATAAGGAACTTTACCGTACGATCCAGATCCTTTCACGCCGCACAAAAAATAACCCGTGCCTGATCGGTGAACCCGGCGTCGGAAAAACAGCCATTGCCGAAGGTCTGGCTTTGAAAATTGCCGCAGGAGATGCGCCGGCACGCCTTTTGGATAAAGAGATCATGCTTTTGGATTTGACCGGTCTGGTTGCCGGAACGCAATTCCGCGGTCAGTTTGAGGCGCGTGTCAAAGGTCTGATCCAGGAAATCAAGGACGCCAAAAACATCATCCTCTTTATTGATGAGATCCATAATCTCGTCGGTGCAGGTGATTCTTCCGAAGGTTCTATGAATGCCGCCAACATTCTGAAACCGGCACTTTCGCGCGGTGAAATTCAGGTTATCGGCGCGACGACATTTAAGGAATACCGTAAATATATCGAAAAAGATGCCGCTTTGGAACGCCGCTTCCAGCCGGTCACCATTGAGGAACCGTCTTTGTCTGAAACGGAGGAGGTTCTGATCGGTGTAAAATCTTATTACGAGGGATTCCATGGGGTGCATATTCCGGACGAAATTATCCGTAAGGTCGTTCTGCTGTCGGAACGCTATGTTACCGACCGTTTTCTGCCCGATAAAGCGATCGATTTGCTGGATGAGGCCTGTGCCTGCGCTTCGCTTGGAAATAAAGCGGTCGATGAACTTTATACGATCAATAAAAAAATCGCCGAACTGTCTGTCCATTTGGACTATTTGGCGGCCGATACCGAAAATCCGGATTATGAAAAGCAGGCATTGATCAAAACCGATATTGAAAAATACAAAAAACAGGCGGAATCCCTGTACGGACCTGCTTCCGATATCGTTGTCGGCGAACAGGATATTGCGAAAGTCATTGAACTGTGGACAGGCATTCCGGCTTCAAAAGTTGAGGAAAACGAACTGCAAAAACTGGTCGGTCTGGAAGATGCACTGAACGCGGAAGTGATCGGT
>JAZUFP010000121.1:0-7166 GCA_045640765.1 Acutalibacteraceae bacterium | reverse complement strand
CCTGCGAAATCGACCTGACGAGCGCGATCTCCATGCGTGCCATGGCACTCGCAAGCGAAAAGCCGACCGCGTGCCTCGATTGGAACAACAACTACGGCGACGACGAAAACAAGGTGATTTTATTCCATTGCGGACCGGTTGCCCAAAGTCTGATGACCGGCAAAGGTACCGTGACCGAGCATAAGATGTTTGCCAAGAATGACCCGGGATCCGGTTGGGGATGCAACGAAGGCCGCATCAGACCCATGCCCGTCACCATTTCCAATTGCCAGACCAAAGACGGCAAGATCATTATTTACGCTTCCGAAGCCAGATTCACCGACGATCCCATTGAAGATGCTTTCTTCGGATGCGGCGGCGTTGCCGAAATTCCCGATCTGCAAAACAAGCTGATCCGCTTGGCGCGCGGCGGTTTCAAACACCATACCGCCATCTGCGAAGGACACGTAAAAGAAATCCTGAAAGAGGCCTTTACGGTTTATCTGGGCTACGATTGGGTGGATATTGATTAAGGGGTGAAAGACGTGATTGTCTTTGGTGTAGATATCGGCGGCACCGGCTGCAAGTGTGTTGCCTTCTCCGAAAAGGGTGTTCAGCTTGCAATAAGTTATGAGGAATATCCGCTGTCGGCCGGCTTCGTAAATCTGCCGCCGGAAGTTCTGACGCGTTCTGTTTTTCACGTGATCCGGCAATGTGCCGACCGTATAGAAGATCCGGCGGAAATCGCCGCCATTACGGTTTCTTCTTTCGGCGAATCCATTGTGGCCGTAGACGAAAACGGGGACGCTTTGGATGATATCCGGATGTATTTCGGGAACTCCGGAAACACGGATTTTGACAAACTGGTAGAAACGTTCGGCGCGGAACGTTTTATGGAAATCTGCCGCATTTTGCCGGACGCTTCCTATTCCCTTGCCAAAATGCTGTATACCGTAAAAAACACATCCCGACCCGTTTGGAAGTTCTTCTTTGTCGCCGGCTACCTTTGTTACCGTCTTTGCGGAAAGGCGGCCACCGACATTTCCCTTGCCTGCCGCTCGTTGATCTATGACGTCAAGCGCGGGAACTGGTCGGAAGAAATACTGAAACTGTCCGGCATTCAAGCGCAGCAGCTGCCCGACGTTGTGCAGCCGGGGACCTTACTCGGACCGATATTACCGGAATTGGCGGACACGCTGGGATTGCCGAAAACCGCCCGGGTCGTCATCGGGACCCACGATCAGATCGTAAACGCGCTGGGCGCCGGCGTTCAGAACATGGGCGATGCCGTGGACACTTCCGGCACCTGCGAATGTATTACTCCGCTTTTCCCGCAGATTCCGAACACGCTTGATTTTCAACGGAACAATTTTGCCTGTGTTCCCTATCTGGACACCGACGGTTTTGTGACCTACGCCTACAATATTTCGGCCGGAAGCGTGATCCGCTGGTACCGCGACGCGCTTGCATACCACTTAAAGCAGGACGGACGCAGTATTTACGACGTATTAAACGAAACCGCGCCCTGCGAACCCACATCCCTGATGATATTGCCGTTTTTACAGGGTATGGGCGGCACGCCGGAAGTGGATCCCGATGCCACGGGACTGATCGCCGGACTTACCACAAAAACACGTTTGCCGGATATCTACCGTGCCATTTTAGAAGGGATCACTTTTGAAATGCGGTATAATATTGAAAAATTGGCACAGGGCGGTGTTCGGATCGACCGGATGCTGGTCTGCGGCGGCGGTGCCCGTTCCCCGGTCTGGCTGCAGATCAAGGCCGATATTTTAGGATGCGATATTACCCCCGTGCAGATCGAAGAAACCGGTGCCATGGGCAGTGCGATTCTGGGGTTTGCGGCCGTAACCGGGCAATCCCCCGTGAAGATCGCCTCGCGGTTTCACCGGTATGCCGACGTGATACATCCAGTTGCCGCGAACCGGGAAATATATGACCGCCGTTATGAGCGGTACAAACAATTAAGAAACCTTTATAAGGAGATTGAGATATGTTAGTAACATTAAACGAAATTCTTGCTTTGGCAAAGGAAAAAAAGTGTGCCGTCGGCGCATTTAACACCCCGAATTTAGAATGTATCACCGCGGTGATCCGTGCCGCCGAAAAACTGAACGTACCGGTCATGATCACCCATGCGGAACTGCACGAACCCGTTGCGCCGCTGGATATTATCGGTCCCGTTATGGTGCAGGCCGCCAAAGCCGCCAAAGTGCCGGTATGCGTTCATTTGGATCATTGTGAATCGCTGGACTATATGAAAAAAGCGTTGGAAATCGGTTTTACCGGTGTTATGTATGACGGCAGTACCCTGCCTTATGAAGAAAATCTTGCAAACACGATCAAGGCCGTTGAAATCGCCCACCCCTACGGTGCGGGCGTTGAAGCGGAATTAGGCGCGCTGGCCTCACGCGAAGGCGGCGACGCGACCGCGGGCGGTCCGGTCTATACCGACCCCGACAAAGCGGTCGAATTCTGCAAAGCCACCGGCATTGACGCGTTGGCTCCCAGTTTCGGAACCGCGCACGGCATCTACCGTTCCAAACCCGTTTTGGATTTAGAGCGTGTAAGGATCATTGCCGAAAAAACCGGTCTTCCCCTTGTCATGCACGGCGGAAGCGGTGTCAGTGCCGAAGATTATCGCACCGGGATCCGGTACGGATTACGGAAAATCAATTATTACAGTTATATGTCCAAAGCCGGTACCAACGCGGTAAAGGAACTGCTGAGCACAGAAGACGTTACCTTTTTCCATGACCTGGCTCTTGCGGCGCAGAACGCAATGGAAGCCGATGCCGAAAAAGCCATGAAAATCTTTATGGAGCCGTAAAATTATTAATACTTTCGGCTGACACGGTTTTATGGCATATTCTGTGAAAGGGTCGGTAATGATGACTAAATCCGAAAAGCAAAAAAACGGAAAGATTTTTAAGCACAGTCGGCTTGTCGCGATACCGATTTGCGTTATTGTTGCAATCAAAACATTCTTCGGCAGATGTATTAATAAGACCACGCAAAAGCGCAAAGTGATCGTACTGGATACGGACATGGGAACCGATGACGCAGTGGCTTTTTTGGCCGCCGTTTTTTTGCCGGACGTGCATATTGATTATGTCGTGGCGTCAAAGGGAAACGCGTCGTTGGAAGATGCTGCCCGCAACGCGATCATTCTGAAAAATTATTTGGGTCTTGATGCCAAAATCGTACAGGGACAGCCCCCGAAGGCAGACGCAAACGATAACGAAGAAGGGGAAAAACCCTTCCACGGGATTGACGGACTTGCCGGTATCAGCGACGATATGATAAAAAAACTGGGACTTACGTCAGAAGAACTTGACGACTATATGACCTATGACAAGTATCATGAAGAAATATTGAACTGTGATGAAATCGAGTATATCCTTATCGGTCCTGCCACAAATTTGGCCAATTCCCTTGATGACGCCGCGTTTACAGACAAGCTGACAAAAATATATATTATGGGCGGCGGAATCAACGAATTTAATTGCAGTCATGATACCGAGTTCAATTTTTCCCAAGATCCGCAAAGCGTTATAAAAGTCTTGGAATCGGGCAAGGATATAACGCTTTTCCCGCTGGACCTTACAAACCATTGCCGGGTCACGGAAGAACAGATCGACCGTCTGGAAGAATTCGGCACCTTTAAGGATTACATTTCGTTTTTGCGGTTTAACCGTCAGTCAAATTCAGAATACAACGGGATCGACGCGGCGGTAATTCACGATATCATGCCGCTGCTTTACCTCCAATATCCCGAAGAGTTTGTAACAGAGGAAATCAATATCGAAGCAGACCAATACGGCGCCACCCGAAAATCTGAAAACGGCAAACCCGTCAAGGCGGCAATAGACGTAAAGAACAGTCTTTTAAACGACACGCTGATCGGATTTTTCCGCAAATACGATAAACGCAAATGACCTGCGCGTTATTATACACAAAAACAGACACCGTGAAAAGCATTTTTGCAATTCACGGTGTCTGTTTCTCTTTGCTGTGCAAATTTAATTAGTTATTAAAAACTCCTTTATTACACGCCGGCAAAATCATTTCTGCGTTGTTTTCGCGGAGTCGGAACGCGATTTTTTCTTTTTGACAAGCAAAACGGTAGTTCCCACAGCCAGAGCCGCCGCGCATCCGCCGATAATCAGCCAGCTTCCCGTACCGAAAATCGAAGCTTCCATATTATTGGAACCGCGAATGACTTTCACTTTATCCGCGCCGTCGGAGAAAAACAGATAAAGCGCGTCTTCACCGTTTCCTTTTAATCTGCCCATAATATCGGGCGTCAGATGGTTCAGGTACGGGAGAAGAAGTCCGTTCACCGAAATTTCGGATACCGCGGTACTCTTTTCGGGATCGCTTAAATTCTGCGATACGTCAATTTTATGGACGGATACGACCTGGTGTTTATTGTTATACACGATTCCGTTACCGACGGCCTTGTTGACAGACGTTGCCGACACGGACGCATACGGATAAATCACCACGTCACCGCATTTGCCGTTGACACAGGTGCCGATACCGTCGTTGCCGCCGGCATCGTTGGCGGCGGCCGTCACCGTGCCGCTGCGAATGCAGATACCGGTCGCATCCGCACCGCCGATACCGATACCGCCGTTTGAGTTGGCGTTGATGTTTCCGCCGTTGATCACGATATTGACCGCTTTCGGCAAAACGTCGCCGGAAGCCGCCGCGCTTCCGATGGACGCGCCGCGCGTTGTTCTCGCGAAAATGTTTCCGTTGTCAATAGTGATATTGCAGGTATCAAAACCTTTTCCGTCTTTCATTCCGGAACCGATGGCGGCAGAGCCGACGGCACCGCTGCTCACGGCGATCAGCGTACCGAACCCGTTGATCACCAATTCGCCGTCACACAGACCGTTCTTCTGGATCGCGGCACACCCGGCGCTTTGAAGGGTATTGACCGTGTTTTCCGCGAGGGTGATCGTTACCTTGCCGTTACTGTCATCCGCGATTCCAAGTGCCGGTGCGCCGATAAGGTTCACGCCGGACAGCATAATGTTGGCGTCAACATCCTTCGCAATTGCCACAGCCACCTGAAGCGCGGTGCGGGTGTTTTTGTTTTGAAGCACCACCAAAGCGTCGGTTTTTACGGTCAGTACGTTATTGCTGAAAGAGACCGCTTTATCGATCGCGCTTCCGGAAACCGCCACGCACAAACCGCCGAATTCCGCTTTTTCAAACGTTTTCTTTTCGCCGCAAACAGAGCAGGCGGCTTCCCCGCCGCTGCCGATCGACGCATATGTAAAACTGTGACCGGACGTCGGCAGATACACGGGATCCCGCAATACCTGTTCGCAATCCGCGCATTTTACCGTGGCCGTATTGCCGCTGGCGGTGCAGGTGGGAAGCTTTCCGCCTTCCCGGACGATATCGTGAACGTGATTGGTCCATTTTGCCACCAGCGTCGCGGTATCATCTTTGATCGTCGCCACGTCCCAACCGTTGAAGACCGTTTCGTTTTTCCCGGCAAACGGGCACTCGATCTCTTCGGTCGACACGCCCACAGCGGTCACACATTTGGCGGTTTTATTATCCCCGAGACCGGAAGAAAGGGTCACCGTTCTGTCGCCGAAAAAGCCGCCGTTCCACGCATTTGCCAGCGACGGAATATCAAAGCCGTCCGCTTGCAGCAGGCATCGTTTCCCGGGCGCGCCGACACCGGCAAACGCCGCTTCGTTGATCTTCACATTCGGGTTGGTCAAAATCAGTTTCTTCAAATTCGAAGAAGAAAGCGCATTTTCCCCGAGATCCGATACGTTCGAACCGATGGTGAGCGTTCCGTCTTTGACCTTGACCAGCGCACCCATCCGTTTTTCTATGGTCGAGTAGATCGGACCCTTTGGATTGGTTTTTAATTCTTCCGCGCCCGAGGTAAAATCACCGTCACAGAATACGTAGTGCTGGTACCATTCATCCATATCCTGTAAGCTCGCGGTTTTTCCGCGAACGTGCACCACTGTGCTGGGGGGATAATCATACCTATTAATAAAGGGGTGAGAATAGAAACGCGCGGTATACACGGCGTTTTCGTGCACCCGCCCGGTAACATCCGTGCTGTCCGTAGCGGCAGACTCCCCGGTTTCGGAAACATCAAAATAATTTCCGACAATCGTATCGTAATAGCGGGCATATCTCTTATAGCTGTATCCGTCGTCGAACGCCTTTTTATCCATCGCGACCTTCTGCCCTTCCTCATAGGTCAGGCATTCGTACACATCATCTTCCACGTGAGCGGTCAGGGTGATGTTGCCGTCGAATTTCAGTTCTCCCTTTTTGTATCCGGGCGTGATCAGCTGAGCGCTGTGCCCATAGGTCTCGGTATCCGATTTCGCCGATACGGGGATCATCGCGTCGTTGACGCCGAGATACTCCATAAAGTTGTCGGACGAGTCCGTTTCATCAACGTAGTTAAGGTAGTAATAATAGAGAAGCGAAATATCACGAACGGAAAACATCGAGGTTTCCAAAGACGCCGTCACTTCCGCCACTTTCGCGTCGTACGCTTCTTTATCCGACGTGTCGGGGTAACTTACGGTTTTATCAATCAGATACCACGGAACGTTATCCTGATGGATATCATCATAACGTTTGGGGAAGTTCAGCGAATGCCTTCCGATGAAAGAAACGTCGTGATATTCCACCACACTTTCCAAAGGATAGCAGTAGTTATCGTTTCCGGTCAGCACTTTATCGTGATAACCGTTAACGGCTTCCAATGTGTCGATAAAATTATTCCGGATCGACTGTTTTTGGGACATATCCATACTGCGGTCCATGGTTGCCAGCATGGCGGCAAAGGAAGCGTATTGGGTGGAAAGCGTTGTGAAATAGTTGCAAATTTCCCGGGCTTCATCCTTGATTTCTCCCTCAAAGCCGTGTGTCAGCGTCAACCGGCGCAATCCGGCTTCCACAGGCGAAGTCACATTGTTCGCGGCGACGATACTTTGACAGTACGTGTCGTACGCCGTCTTCACCTGACTGCTGAACGTTCCGCCGTTTTTCATATCGTTTGCAATATCAAATGCCACGTCGTATACAAGCGCATCCAGATAATCTTTTGCCAGTTTTTCCGCGTACTCGGTTTTCTCCTCCGCGGAAAAAACCTCCCACTGTCCGTAAAA
>JAZUFP010000120.1:0-5753 GCA_045640765.1 Acutalibacteraceae bacterium | reverse complement strand
ACTGGATTCCGTTTACGATTCATTCATCGACGAAAACGAAGTTGTCGCGGCTGACGATCTGAACTGCACCTACGTTGCCATTCTTGAAATCGGCGACGTGACCGGTGCCGAAGAAGTGACCGCGACCGCTTCCTACACCGCGAACGGCGAAACCGTGACCGGTGCGACCCGCGTAACCAACGCAGGAAGGATTTACAGTGATTGGCAATGAAATATGAAAACGCTGAAATGAAAATCATCGCTATGGATGCGGACATCCTGACCGTTTCGCCCGCGGGCGCAAACGAAGATCCCGATTGGGGCAATCTGGATTTCGGCGGCGAAAAGAATTCGCCGTTAGCGGATCTGGCAAATACCATCGCGGATAAATTGTAATCCATAACACGCAGAGGTCATGCCCAAACGGGTATGGCCTCTGTTTTTTATTGCGAAGCAGTTGCAAAATGTATAAATTTTTTTATATTTCTGCGTGTTTTTTTGTATACAAATATTATCGGGTATGCTATAATAAAGAAGTAAAATAAGGGATCGTCTGCGCCGATAGCACCTGTCCCGTGTTTTGAAACCGGAAACAAAGCCGACCGGCTTTTTGATATATAAATTTTTATAAAAGGAGAAAAAGTTATGCAAAAGAAATTCAGTAAAATTCTGGCAGCCATACTTACGTTTTGTATGATCGTCACGCTTTGCGCGGTCCCGATGACGGCAAGCGCCGCACCGGCTGACGAAACTTACGACACCTTTGATGAGCTGACGCTTTCCGATTTGGGGTTAAATCCCGGAAACTTCAACAACGCGATCAACGCGGATCACGGTGCCCGTTACGTCGCGCAGTCCACTTCTCATTCCGTTGTTCTGAAATTCAAGTGGGAAGCGCACAATATGGATACCGAAACGTACAACGGTAAAAATACGGCATGGTACGTATCCCTTGATGGTAAATACCAGCACGGCAAAGCCGGCGTATGGTTCCGCAACGATAAGATTTATTTCTGCTATCAATATCCTGAGGATATCAACCCGATCAGTTTTGCCACGATCACTTCCGGCAGACACGACGTTGAATTCGGCCGTAAATGGGTCACCGGCGGCGCGAACACCGGAAAATACTATATGTATGTAATGATCGACGGTGAGATCAAGGCAAGCGGTTATACCGACCGTTACCTGACAAACTATGAAGATGATTCACACAATCCGGTCCAAATGGACAATATCATCTACCTCCGCGGTGACGGTATCGAAAATCAGCGTTTTGCCAATGTTTCGGCACCGGCGGCTCCGGAAGATTACGAAGTTTACGACGAAATTACCTATGAAGACCTGAAAATGAACGGCGAACCGGTCGGCGATGAGTACGCTTTGTCAGGCGAAAAGACCTTCACCTATGACAGCACCTCGCCGTCGTACTCTTTCACCTTCAAGTTCCGCTGGACGGCAGGCAACCCGGCAAGATTTAATCTGTACCCGGACGCAAACGGCGCTTTCCCGTTCGCCCTTTCGGTAAAATACCCGGGTCAAAGCGGCTTCGGCGCAACCGCGGGCCCGAACGGTTCGTGGGATCTGGATCCTTCTAAACCCTCCAATATCATGGACATGAATAACGCCATCGTTCCCGGAATGAGTTATGATATGGAATACGGCCGTTTGAAGGTCGCAAGCGGACCGAATGCCGGTAAATATTACATCTACGTCAAGACAAACGATGAACTGGTCGCTGAAAATTATTACGACGGCGTTGCCGCCGACGGCACTTACACTAAAGATAATAAACAGTACCAACTGAACAATACGTTGACCTTTGAAGTGCACGGTGTTTCCGGCACCAAAATCAGCGCCGTTCCCGAAGCGGAAAAATACGACGTTTACGACGAACTTAATTTTACCGATCTTTATCTTAACGGTCAACCCGTTACGGGTGAGGTCGAACTACACGGCGGTCAGACCTATACCTACGACCGCACCTCTCCGTCCTATTCGGCGATTCTCCACTTTAACTGGACGGCCGGCGACATTGCTAAATTCCAGATGTCCTTTGACAAGACCGCTGACGGCAGTATGAGTTATCCGTTCGGCGTTTGGGTCAAGGAACCGAACGGCGACGGTGCCGGTGCATTCGGTGACGTCTGGTTCCTGCCGGGTCAGTCGCAAAACGCCCACTACGTATTCGACCATGCCGTTACGGCAGGGGAATCGTACGAATTTGAAGTCGGACGTTTGAAGGTGCTGAACGGCGCCAACGCCGGTAAGTATTATACCTACTTGAAGATCAATAAGGAATTGGTGGCGCAAGCTTATAATACCGTTGACGCAAACAATCAGTATACGTTCAGCCAAAAAACGCTCAGTCTTTCCAACGAAATTCTGTTCGGTTACTGGACTTCGGCGGTCGCTTCCAATTACGGCAAACTGTCCCCGGTCGTTGAAGCAACGGAATACGAACCGTATGACGTTGTAAACTATGAAGACCTGATGAAGAACGGTCAGCCGGTTGGCGCTTCCACTAATCTGGCCGGCGCAAACGTTTTCACCTATAACAAAACTTCCCCGACCGGTTCGGTAATCCTTAAATACCGTTGGACGATCGGCAGCAGTCCGAAATTCCAGCTTTCCTTTGATAAAGTATCCGCCGATACAATGGATTACAGATTCGGTGCTCAGCTTTCCGCACCCGATTCCCAGTTCCCGAACGGTCGTATGTGGCTGTGCCCCGGTTACGGCCCGCAGATCAATCTGCCCGCGGCTCTTGTAAGCGGTAGTTCCCACAACGTTGAATTTGCCCGTTTAAAGGTGAAAAAAGGCGCAAACGCCGGCAAATATTACGTTTATATCAATATTGACGATGAAACCATCGCCGAATATTATGTCGGTGCGGACGTTGTTGACGCAAACGGTCAGTACCTCTCCGAACCGAACGCCACCACCTGCACGCTTTCCAATGAAATCCTGTGGGCTTTCTGGGGCAGTGAAGGCAACTCGATCAGCGCCTATATTGATCCGGAAGATATCGATCCGGATCCCGAAACCCTTTACTACGATTACGATGTGATCAACTATGCCGATCTGAAAGACGAAAGCGGAAAAGCGCTTGGTGACGAAACCACCTTTACCGCCGCTAAAATGTTCACTTACAACCGTACTTCGCCGACCGGCTCCGCCATTCTCAAATACCGTTGGACGGTCGGTACCAAGCCGTCCTTCCAGCTTTCGTTCGATCATGCTTATGAATCGAACGGCACGACAAAATCGATCGACTATATGTTCGGTGTATGGCTTTCCGAACCCGATGCGCAGTTCCCGAACGGCCGTCTGTGGCTGCGTCCGGGCTACGGTCCGCAGGTCAATCTTCCGGTCGCGCTGGAAGAAGACAACATCTATGATATCGAATTTGCCCGACTGAAAGTGGCAAAGGGCGTCAACAAGGGCAAATACTACGTTTATCTGAAAATCGACGGTCAGTTGATTGCCGAAAGCTATACCGACGCAAACGTGGTCGGCAGCAATAACCATTACATCACGAAACCGGGCGTAAACAACGCGACCGATGTTGCTATTTCCAATAAGATCTATATGACCTATTGGGGAAGCTACGGCAACACGCTTTCCGATTCGTGGGATATCGGCAAGGGCTACTACGTCTATTATTACGCGAACGGCAACCTGGTCGAAAAAGTTCCGTTCCTGCTTGACGATCCGTCCGTCGAGGGCAAAGAACCGGCGGTACCGACTATCCCGAACGCTGTCGGCGTGTGGGAACCGCACCCCGTAACCGGTCTGACCAGAGCCATTTCGGTTTACGCTGATTATACCGTGACCGCACCGAGCTCGACTTCGGCAGACATTTCGCTCAACGCCTTTAACGGCGCAACGGTCGATTTGAAGACCGACATCGTCAACGCCTACCTGGCGACCCCAATGGCACAGCAAACCAATTACGTCCGCAATTATCATCACACCACCAGCGGCTATCAGGATTATCAGAATATTTCGTTTAGCTGGTCGGATCTCGGCAATAACAGCAGTTACACCGCCTACTTTGCCGATAACGCGGACTTTGACAATGCCTTCATCGTCACCACTACGGAAAACGAACTGGTGAAAAAGGTCGGCATCTTTGTTCCCGGCAAGACCTATTACTGGTTCGTGGCGGGCAACGATACCGGTGTTTGCAGCGCAGTCGATACCTTTACCGCTTTGGATGCTCCGGCACGTTACATCACGGCAGGCGCCGTCACCAATATGCGTGACGAGGGCGGCTATACCACGGTGGACGGTCAAACGGTCAATTACGGCCTTGTTTACCGCGGCGCTTCGCTGGATGAGGATCATTCTCACGTAGACGATATGGCACGCAGCGTGTTCAGATATCTCGGTATCAATTCCGAAATCGAACTGCGCGGCGGAAACGTTCACCGCCGGACCGGCTGGGACAGCGGCAACACCAACGTTTACTACATCAACGCTACCGGCTATTCCCCGATTTTGAACCTTGACGCGGATCAGAAGGCCCAGTATAAGGCCACCTTTGAAGCCATGGCTGACCGCAGCAACTATCCGTTCTACTTCCACTGCTCGGCCGGTGCCGACCGCACGGGTACTTTCGGTTATCTGCTGAACGGTCTGCTGGGTGTTCCGTACGAAACGCTGCGCGCGGATTACGAACTGACCTCGTTCAGTGAAGTCGGCCGCCGCACGGCGGATGAATGGACCGACGGCGATTCGTTCGATCTGATGCACACGACGCTGATGGCACAGTACGGCGACGGCAGCGGTGACGTTCAGGCAGCGATCGAAAACTTCCTGATGCAGCACATCGGTCTCGATCAGGCCACGCTGGACGCCATTAAGACCATTATGCTGGAAAGCGATCCGTACGACCTCGACCTGGACGGCGACGTTGACGCGGATGACGTTGTACTGCTGAAACAGGCGATCCTTTCCGGTTCGACCGACGCGAAGTTTGACGTCAATAACGACAGTTATATCGATGTCCGCGACGTTGTTTCCATGAAAAAACGTCTTGCGGCGTAATATTCGGTAAAAGATCCACGGATCAAAAGCAAACCCCTGTCGGGGGCGTTTCCGCCCCCGACAGGGGTTTTTGATATCCGATCATATCAATTTGCTGTTCGTTCGGGTCCATCGTCGGGAGAACAGCTCGCATCGAACCTTTGTGTTCAATATGCGGGCTGTTGTGCGGCACGGTAACGCTTTACTGTTCCATCGGAGAGCGCAAGGCATCCTATACGCTGATTATGAGATAAAGCACGGCGGGGGCAACCCCGCCACACATCCAAAAGAACGGAGGATTATTGAAATGGGAAAAGCGTTTTTATATCTTGTTATCTGTGTTATCTCTTGCTTTTGCCCTCTGCTCGGTTTACTGCTGTACTACCTTGCAGACAAATATATCAAGTAAATACAGGGTACGCCCACTTTTAACACTTTGGACGGTATCGAAAACCGTCAAAATAACATCGAATTTTATCGGCTTTTACAGTATGTAAAGCACATCATAGAAATTGTTTTTACAAGGGAGATTTTGAAAATGAGAATAGCATACATCAGAGTATCAACCGTTGAACAGAACGAAGCACGGCAGATTGAAGCAATGCAGAAATACGACATTGAAAAATGGTTTACCGAAAAAGTATCAGCCAAAGACACCAACCGCCCGAAGCTGAAAGAAATGTTAGACTTTGCCCGTGAGGGTGACACCGTACATATACACGATTTTTCCCGTCTCGCCCGAT
>JAZUFP010000119.1:0-4654 GCA_045640765.1 Acutalibacteraceae bacterium | reverse complement strand
TGGCTCACAGTACGACATGGCTACGATCCGACTTGCTGTACCCACGCTGTGATCCACCTGATCCAGGACCACGCCGACAAACTGGGTATTTCGGCACGTTTCTGCACCGCCAAGGTCATCGAGGAAGATCCCGAGATCATTGAACAACTGGAACTGGACCAGAACGAGATCGAACTGCTGGAACACTGTATCGTTGAAATGGAGGACGAGTCGGGACTGGATCGCAACGCCGCGCTGGCGGATATGCGGTACACCTTTATTGAAAAGGTCGTTTCTGTGGCGGTCGTCAAATGTCGTGAAAGTAAAGAACACCGCCGCTCGATGGCGATCGACCGGGTGCTGACCGGCAAATATACGGCACTGCCGTGCTTCTTCGCCGTGATGTTTCTGGTCTTTTATCTGACCTTCAACGTGATCGGAAAATTCCTTTCCCACCTGATGGAACTGGGCATCGGCACGCTGACCGGTATCGTGGACCGTGCCCTGACGGATTACGGCATCAACCGCGTGGTCCACAGTCTGGTGATCGACGGTATTTTCGCCGGCGTCGGCGGGGTGCTGTCGTTCCTGCCCATTATCGTGGTACTGTTTTTCTTCCTTTCCATCCTGGAAGATACGGGATATATGGCGCGTGTGGCGTTCGTAATGGATAAACTGCTGCGGAAGATCGGTCTTTCGGGGCGAAGTTTCGTGCCGATGCTGATCGGCTTCGGCTGTTCGGTGCCGGCGATCATGGCGACCCGCACGGTATCCAGCGACCGGGATCGTAAAATGACGATCCTGCTGATCCCCTATATGAGCTGCTCGGCAAAGATTCCGATCTATGCCGTTTTCTGCGCCGCCTTTTTCCCGAAAAACGCCGCGCTGGCGATGATCGCGCTGTACGTGACCGGCTTTGTGCTGGGCATTTTGCTGGCGTTGATCCTGAAAAGAACGCTATACCGCGGTCAGCCGGTCCCGTTTGTTATGGAACTGCCGAATTACCGCCTGCCGACGGCGAAAAACGTCGGATTGCTGTTGTGGGAAAAGGCAAGCGACTTTTTACAGCGTGCCTTTACGGTCATTTTTACCGCGACGGTCATCATCTGGTTTTTGCAGAGCTTTGACGCGCGGCTGAATTTCGTGACCGACAGTACGCAAAGTATACTGGCTTCGGTCGGCCGTTGGATCGCTCCGGCGTTCGAACCGTTGGGGTTCGGTGACTGGCGGATGATCACTTCGCTGATCTCCGGATTTTCCGCCAAGGAAGCGGTCGTTTCCACCATGACGGTACTGCTCGGCACAACACAGCAGGAACTGGGTTCGGTGCTGGCAGGCGCGTTTCCGTCCACGCTGGCGGCGGTCAGTTTTCTGGTGTTCACGCTGTTGTATACGCCCTGTGTCGCGGCGGTGGCGACGATTCGACGGGAATTGCATTCGACCGCCAAAACCGTCGGTATAGTGGTATTGCAGTGCGCGGTCGCGTGGGCTGTGGCGTTCCTTGTATTTTCGATCGGGAGTCTGATTTTATGAAACCGTTGGATTTTGTGGTATTAGGCGTGATCGCGGCCGCGTTCGTGCTGGCGGTCCTTTGGGCGCGCCGCCGGAAAAAGCAGGGCAGAGGTTGCTGCGGCGACTGCGGCCATTGCGGCGGATGTGAAAGTAATAAATAATAATATCGAATATTATACATTTAATATTAAACGGGCGGGCTTGAAATCAAGCCCGCCCGTTTAACGGTATGGTTTCGGATCGTCTGTGCGTTCCAACAGATAATCGATTGAAATATTGAAATAGTCGGCAATCTTGATCAGTTCCGTAATGCCGGGTTCACGCTCACCGGTTTCGTAACGGCTGATAGTGTTTTGGTTGGTACTTAAATCCAACGCCAGTTTCAGTTGGGATATGCCTTTTTTCTTGCGAATTTCTTTCAATCGCACAAAATCACCTCTTGACATTATTATCCCATATCGGTATAATAAAAATATCCCGATACGGGATATTTTAAGGAGGGTGTAAATATGGAAGAAAATAATTTTTCGGAAACAAGTACGGTAACGGAAACAGCTCCGGTAAAACCGGAGAAGAAAAAGTCGGGCTTAGCTACGGCCGGTTTGGTACTCGGTATCATCGGTTTGGTGCTGTCTTTTATACCGTTGATCAATACGGTCGGAATCATTCTGGGGATTTTGGCATTTGTTTTTTCCTTGGTTGCGCTTTTCGGGAAACGTTCCGTCGGAAAAGCGGTCGCGGCTCTGATTTTGGGTATTTTGGCGATCGTGATATCCATTGTTATGAAAACGGCAACGGTCAAAGCGATCGATGAGGCAGTAAAAGATGTTGACAGTTCGCTCAGCGATATTACCGGCGATAACACCGATTCGATTTTGAAAAACAATCTGGATGTTACGTTTGGAAAATTTATTGTTGAAGACAAAGAGTTTATTTCGTCCTGTAAGTTGCCGGTTACGGTAAAAAATAAAGGGACGGAAAGAAAATCTTTTTCCATTCAGATCGAAGCAGTAGATAAAGCAGGTAATCGAATTGAGAGCGATTCGGTTTATGTGGATACGCTGGGTGCGGGACAAGCACAAAATCTGGAAGCATTTACGCTCATTACCTCAGATCAGTATGACGCATTGAAACAAGCGACTTTTAAAATTGTGGAAGTATCAATGTATTGATGACATCAAAGTTAAAAGAAAGCCATCCGTTGCGGATGGCTTTCTTTTTTACTGCGCGGAAGAAAATTTCTGTTTGGTTGAATCGATCTGCTGCTGTTCCGCCTGTTGTTGGGCGTACCAGCCCTTCTGCGCCATTTTGTTGAAGATCTGATTCTGCATATCCAGATGTTCGCTCAATCCCGTTTTGAAGGTCGAGCGCACGGCCGGTGTGGAAGATTCGATACTGCCGTGCATCATCAGGTCGCAAATTCCTTTGACGTTGGTCAAAATGGTGTTCATGATCAGTTTGTCATCCATCTGTTTTTCCTCCTTAACCGTTCAGCAGACTGTAAAAGCGCTGAAAGCCCGTGCTTTGATTGTCGGCAAGGCCTTTTACAAACTGTTGCAGATCACGGTCCTGCAAACGCGACGAAAAATCGGTCAGAGAATCACGCATTTGCTGACTGTGGCTTAAAACGTCATCGATATAAAGCAGTTCTTTCGGGGTCATAAATATCCTTCTTTCTGCCGGTCATACGGCAATTTTAGTATGTCCGGAACGCGCACAAAAAATGCAAAAGCAATTTGTGTTGTTTTTTACATACTTTTTTTGGAATTTTGTTGTTTTTTACTTGACATTCTGTGGTTTTTGCGGTAAAATGAGGATGAGATTTTATCAGGAGGCTGATTTTGTGTCCGATTTTTATAGCGCAGAAGTGCCGAAAAGTCCGCGTATTGCCAAATTGGTAGCGCATTTGTTTGAAAAAATGCCGCAGATCGAAGCGGACCGTGCCGTTTTGCTGACCGAAAGTTATCGGAAAACCGAGGGACTGCCCATTACGACCCGCCGTGCCGAGGCCTTCGCTCATATCGTGCGCAATATCCCCATTACCATTCGCCCGGACGAGCTGATCGTCGGCAGCGCGACCAAAAGTCCGCGCAGCTGTCAGGTCTTTCCGGAGTTTTCTTTCACATGGTTGGAGGACGAATTTGACACGGTGGCGACCCGTTCGGCCGATCCGTTTGAGATTTCGGAAGAAACCAAGCGCACCCTGCACGAGGTTTATCAGTACTGGGGCGGAAAAACGACCAGCGAGTTGGCCTATTCTTATATGAGTGACGGCGCCAAAATGGCGATGAAACACAATATTTTCACCCCCGGCAATTATTTCTATAACGGGGTCGGTCACGTGACCGTCAATTACGGTGAGGTTTTGGCGATCGGGTTTGAAGGCATTGCCGAAAAAGCACGTGCGGCGTTGAAAAACGTTCACGACGGCGATGCGGATTTTGCCACCCGTCGCGCCTTTTTGGAAGCGGTCATTCTGTCGATGGAAGCGGCAAGCGAATACGCCGAACGCTACGCGCTGCTGGCGCTTGAAATGGCAAAGAACGAAACCGATCCGCAGCGCCGGAACGAACTGGCGCTGATCGCCAATAACTGCGCCAACGTACCGCGTCACGGCGCAAAATCGTTTTACGAAGCGTGCCAGTCTTTCTGGTTTGTGCAGATGCTTTTGCAGGTCGAATCCAGCGGTCACTCCATTTCGCCCGGACGTTTCGACCAGTATATGTATCCTTATTACAAAGCCGATCTCGACGCCGGGAAGATCACCCGCGAATTCGCGCAGGAACTGATCGATTGCATCTGGGTCAAGTTCAATGATCTGAACAAGGTGCGTGATGCCGCCTCGGCCGAAGGTTTTGCCGGTTACAGCTTATTCCAGAACCTGATCGCCGGCGGACAGACTGCCGACGGATTGGACGCGACCAACGATCTTTCTTTCATGACCATTACGGCAACAATGCACGTTCTGCTTCCGGCACCGTCCTTCTCGGTGCGTGTCTGGAACGGCACACCGCACAGTTTCATGATCCATGCCGCCGAACTGACCCGTATGGGCAGCGGTATGCCGGCCTACTATAACGACGAGGTCATCATTCCGGCGCTGGTCAGCCGCGGTCTGACGATGGAAGACGCCCGGGATTATAACATCATCGGCTGTGTGGAA
>JAZUFP010000118.1:0-10026 GCA_045640765.1 Acutalibacteraceae bacterium | reverse complement strand
GGACCGGATCATTTGGGTCGGTTGCCCGGCGAAGCAGTTCGGATTTTGAAACAAATCGGTGAGATGACCCGCTGAACATCAGGAGTAATCGAAAATGGACGGTAGAGATTGGTTTAAGCAGGCAAAATTCGGTTTTATGTCACATTTCGGATTGTATTCCGCTTTGGATGGCGATTACCGAGGCGAGCCGTGTACCGAATGGGTGCGTTATCACAAACAAATACCGATGGAGGAATACCAAAATCTGGCCAAGGCCTTTAACCCGGTATATTTTGATGCGGATGAATGGGTCAAAATTGCCAAAGACGCCGGTATGCAGTATATGGTTTTGACCGCAAAGCATCATGAGGGTTTTGCAATGTATCACTCCAAGGTATCGAAGTTTAACGTAGTGGATGCAACCCCGTTCGGTCGGGATATTATCGGTGAAATGGCGGAAAGCTGTTACAAAAACGGTATGAAATTCGGCGTTTACTATTCGCAGGATTTAGACTGGAATGAGGAAGGCGGCGGTTACAAAACCGACAACACGGTTTATCCGAACGGTGCTTATAACATTTGGGATTTTCCGGCAGATCGCACGCCTGACTTTGATGCTTATTTTGAAAATAAAGTCAAGCCGCAGGTGACCGAGCTTTTAACACAATACGGAGATTTGTGCCTGATTTGGTTTGACTGCCCGTGGACGATTCGTAAGGAACAAAGCCAAGAACTTTACGATTTAGTAAAAAAAATTCAACCGGAATGTTTGGTGAGTTCACGCTTGGGTAACGGCTACGGCGACTACGAAAGCGGCGGTGACAATATTCTTGATATGAATTATCAGTTTGCACTGCGCGAGGTGCCTGTAACGATCAGCGGCGGCGAATTCTGGAACTTTTCCCGCTTTGATAAAGAATATAAATCGGCCGAGCGTATCGTAAAAGAACGTGATGAGCAAAATGCTCGTGGTGTCAATTACCTGCTGAATGTCGGACCGGATCATTTGGGACGGTTGCCCGGCGAAGCAGTCAGAATTCTGCAAAGAGTCGGGGAACTGGACCGCACGCAACGGTAACTTGACAAAATTGCATAATTCATATATAATACATTTATATTTAAAGGGTTGCATTTCATAAGGGATGCAGCCCATTTTTTGGGAGATTTTGAAAATGTCAACGAATAAGCAGTTTGATACGGTTATTATCGGCGGCGGTATCGGCGGATTGATGGCAGCATACCGACTGCATGAACAGCGTCCGGAAATGCACATCGCCATTACCGAACGCGGAACCGCTTTGGAAAAACGGTGTTGCCCTGCCGGAAAAGAAAAAACCTGCGTGCATTGTAAAACCTGCAGTATTACCAGCGGTTTTGCCGGTGCCGGCGCTTTTTCAGACGGTAAGTTCAATCTCGGAACGGCTTACGGCGGTACGCTTGGGGAAGAACTGGGGGATGAAAAGGCGAATCTGTATATCGATGAAGTCGATAAAATCCTGAATAAATACTGTACTTCCGGCATTCCTAAAGTCTATCGTTCCAACGATGAACTGAAATTGAAATGCTTGCAGAATAATCTTCGGTTGCTCGATATGAATGTAAAGCATCTCGGTACGGATAATAATTACCGCACCATGCAGAATCTGATCAACGCTATTGACGCATCCGGCACGGAACTTTTCTCTATGTACGATTGCGTAAAAATCGAAAAGGTTGGCGGGCTTTATCATTTGCACTATGCCAACGGTGAAATGTTGACGGCGCGGTTTGTTATCATCGCTACCGGACGGGGCGGTGCGAATTTTGTGGCGGATTTTTGCCGCGATTTTAATGTTCGTATGCGTTCCAATAATATTGATATCGGGGTTCGCGTTGAGATGAAAGACATTATATGGCGCGAGTTTTCCGAAAAGATTTACGAACCGAAGATCCTTTATAAAACCAAAACCTTTGAAGATCGCTGTCGGATGTTCTGTTTCAATCAGGGCGGACTTGTATCCGCGGAAAACAATCACGGAATCATTACGGCAAACGGCCATTCCTATGCGGAGGCCGAGAAAAAGACCGATAACTGCAATTTTGCCATTCTTTCAAGTATTCGCTTTACGGAACCCTTTAATCAGCCGACCGAATATGCCGAAAATATTTCCCGGCTCGCAAATATGATCGGTAAAGACAATGTATTGGTCCAGCGTTTCGGGGATCTGATCCGCGGACGCCGTACCAATGATCATCGCTTGTCCCAAAATACGGTGATCCCGACGTTACGGGCGACGGCAGGGGACATTTCACTGGTTTTGCCGCACCGTATTCTGACCAATATAATTGAAACGATTTATGCGTTGGATCGCGTAGCACCGGGAACGGCGAATGATGATACATTGCTGTATGCCTGCGAAAGTAAGTATTATTCCATTCGTCCGGAATTTATGAACGAAAAGTTTGAAATGGTAGACGGGGTATTTATTATCGGGGACGGAAGCGGGATTTGCCGTGGTCTTTCCCAGTCCGGCGCGATGGGTATATATGTTGCGGATTGCATTACGGAAATGTAACGGAATGAACACAGATCGGGAGACCGGTCTGTGTTTTTTGCTAAATGTTCGGGAATGCTCGGATCGTTTTTTTACAAAGATTACAAACCTGTTAATTAGTGTCGAAAACTGTTGACAAGCACAAAATATTGTGATAAGATGAATACAACATTTGAATTTGTTGCCAATATAGATTTGAGATTTCGGTTCACCGACGGCTCAAATGTTTCTACCGCACACCGTTAAGTTGCGACTATTGGTTAGTTTTTATTGTTTGTTGGCAGCAGATTACGCAGCGTCGTAGTCTGTTTTTTACTTTTCCGGGGGGTGTGCTTTGTTGAAAGAATTGGAAGAAAAAATCATTCGTGAAGGCACTGTTTTGCCGGGAAATGTTTTGAAAGTCGGCTCTTTTTTGAATCAGCAGATCGATGTTGAATTGCTGATGAATATGGGGAAAGAAATCGCGCGGCTGTTTGCTGATTCACCGGTCACCAAGATTCTGACTGTGGAAGCATCCGGAATTGCGTTTGCTGTTGCCGTAGGCGCCGCGATGCACGTTCCCGTTGTTTTCGCGAAAAAAAGCAAAAGCAGTAATGTGACCGGACCGGTTTATTCGACGACGGTCCATTCTTATACGCACGGGAATGATAATTTTGTTACCGTTCCGCAGGCATATCTGAACGCGTCGGACTCGGTTCTGCTGGTCGATGATTTTTTGGCCAGCGGATGCGCTTTGGTCGGTCTGTTGGATCTTGTGAAACAGGCGGGCGCAAAAGCGGTCGGTGCCGCGATCGAAATTGAAAAGGGATTTCAGGACGGCGGTGATTCTCTGCGTGCCAGCGGTTTGCGTGTGGAATCGCTTGCGATCGTCGAAAGCATGGAAGACGGGCATATCGTTTTCCGTTCAAACTGATGTAAATTGTATTTACATAAAATTATCGCCGAAATGGCAAAAAGGAGAAACAACATGAAAAAGGTACTCTCTCTGGTTCTGGCACTTGTTATGGTGCTGGGCGTAATGGTCTCCATGACCGCTTGCGGTGGAGAAAAAGACAAGAAGGGCGACAGTTCCAAGTTGGATTATTCCAATATTAAGGTTGGTATGATCACCCTGCACGACGATTCTTCCACTTATGACAAGAACTTCATCGATTCGATGTATGCCGCACTTGAAAATCTCGGCATCAAAAAGGATCAGTTGGTTCTTTACACCGGTGTTGCGGAAACCGAAGATTGCTACAACAAAGCAAAAGAATGCGTAAACCTGGGTTGTAACGTTGTTTTCGCTGATTCTTTCGGTCACGAAGACTACATGGTTCAGGCCGCCAACGAATTCCCGAACGTGAAATTCTGCCATGCTACCGGCACTAAGGCGCACACTGTTAATCTGGACAACTTCTCCAATGCGTTTGCCGCGATCTATGAAGGCCGTTATGCTGTCGGTGTTGCCGCCGGTATGAAACTGAACGAAATGATCGAAGCCGGCAAAATCACTGCTGACAAGGCCGTTATGGGTTATGTCGGTGCTTACACCTACGCTGAAGTTATGTCCGGTTACACCTCTTTCTATCTTGGCGCGAAATCGGTTTGCCCGTCTGTCACGATGAAGGTCAAATTCACCGGTTCCTGGTATGATTATGATAAAGAAAAAGCCGCTGCTGAATCTTTGATCAGTGAAGGTTGCGTTCTGATTTCTCAGCATGCCGACTCTTACGGTGCACCGGAAGCCTGCGAAAAGGCCGGCGTCCCGAACGTTTCTTACAACGGTTCTACCCAGTCTGTCGGTCCGAAGACCTATATCGTTTCTTCCAAGATCAACTGGGCTCCTTACTTTGAATACATGATCAACTGCACCATCGAAGGCAAAGTCATCGATAAGGACTGGACTGGTACTGTTGCTACCGGTTCTGTTGAAATCCTTGACGTTAACGCTGACGTTGCCGCCAAAGGCACCAAAGAAGCTATTGACGAAAAGCTTGAAGAATTCAAGGCCGGTTCTTTGAAGGTATTTGATACCGCAAAAGACGATTTCATTACCGTTAAGGGTAAGAAACTGGATGCTTACAAAGCAGACGTTGATACTGACGAAAAATTCGAGAAAGACCACGATGTTGTTTCCGATGGTTATTTCCATGAATCCGAATATCGTTCCGCTCCGTATTTCGATGTTGAAATCGACGGAATCGAACTGTTGGATCGTAATTACGGCTAATGCTTATCGCGTTTAGCTGACACTGTTTTATCAGGATAGCAAGGCGGATTTTCCGCTTTGCTATCTTTGCGTTATAAAATATAGGAATTTAGGGTATTGATATGGAAAATATAGCACTTGAATTAAGGAATATCACAAAGCGCTTCGGCACGAAAGTCGTTGCCAATAAAAATGTTTCCCTGACGGTTTATAAAAATGAAATATTGTCCCTTTTAGGCGAAAACGGCTCCGGAAAAACTACGCTTATGAATATGATATCGGGGATATATTTTCCGGACGAAGGCGAAATCTTCGTAGACGGGCAACCGGTGCAGATCACTTCACCGAAAGTTGCGTATAAATATAAAATCGGCATGATCCACCAGCACTTCAAGCTGGTCGATACCTTTACCGCCGCGGAAAATATCATCCTCGGCAATAATGAAAAATACAATATGAAAGCCGTTAATTCCCGCGTGAAAGAAATTGCGGAAAAGTACGGTTTTAATATCGATCCGAAAAAGAAAATCCATGAAATGTCGGTGTCGGAAAAACAGACGGTAGAAATCATCAAGGTTCTTTACCGCGGTGCGGATATTCTGATTCTGGGCGAGCCGACGGCTGTTCTGACGCCGCAGGAAATTGAAAAACTGTTTGCGATCCTGCGCCGCATGAAAGAAGACGGCAAGGCCATTATCATCATTACACATAAATTGAACGAAGTTATGTCCATTTCCGACCGTGTTTCCATTTTGCGAAAAGGGGAATATATCGGAACGGTCAAAACTTCCGAAACCACTGAAAAAGAATTGACCGAAATGATGGTCGGACAAAAAATCGATCTGAAAATCGAGCGTGTATATATTGAAAAGAAAAAACCGCTGCTTGAAATCCGGGATCTGACAGTGAAATCGGATGTCGGCAGTGAAGCCATCAAAGAAGTGAACTTTTATATCCGCGGCGGCGAAATTCTGGGCGTTGCCGGAATTACCGGCTGCGGTCAAAAAGAACTGTGCGAGGCCATCGCGGGATTGCGTCCTGTAGAATCCGGCGCGATCATGCACGAAGGGGAGTCGATTGTCGGACTGCCGAGCCGCGAGATCATTGACCGCGGAATTTCGATGAGTTTCATTCCGGAAGATCGCTTGGGTATGGGACTTGCCCCGTCTTTCTCAATTACGGATAACATGATGCTGAAAACGTATAACGAAGGAAAAACGCCTTTTGTGAACCGTAAAACAGCACGCCAGAATGCGGAAAAACTGATCGATAAACTCGGCATCGTGACACCGTCCACCGAAACACCGGTTCGCCGTCTTTCCGGCGGTAACGTACAAAAAATCCTGGTCGGCAGAGAAATTGAATCCTGTCCGAATGTTATTATCACGGCATATCCCGTGCGCGGGTTGGATATCAATTCTTCCTATCAGATCTACAATATCCTGAATGAGCAGAAGAAAAACGGTGTCGGTATACTTTTTGTCGGTGAAGATCTGGACGTCATGCTCGGACTTTGTGATAAGATCATGGTGCTTTGCCATGGTCGGGTCATGGGTGTTGTTCATGCTGACAAAACGACCAAGGAAGAAATCGGTTTGATGATGACCGGTTCTTTGGATATGAGTAAAGAAAAAGAATACGGTAAGGCAAAAGACAGTAATCTTACCGAAGAACAGTGGCAGCAAGCCCAGTCAGAAACGGAGGAATGAAAATGCACGTAACAAAAAATGATGCTATGCCGATGCACAAAGCGTTATTGATACGGATCATTGCCATTCTTTCGGCGTTGGTCGTTGTCGGCATTTTAAGTATGTTGCTGATCAAAGAAAATCCGTTTTTGATATATCAAGCCATGTTTTCCGGCGCTTTTTTGGATATCTGGTCGATGCTGCAAAACGTTGCTTTACTGCTGATGTTCGGGTTGGCGATCGTTCCGGCGTTTCAAATGAAATTCTGGAATCTCGGCGCAAACGGACAGGTTTTGGTCGGTTGTCTGGCTTCTATTGCCTGTATGAAGTTCCTTCCCGAAATCATGCCGGATATCTCGAATGCGCTGTTGATCCTTATCATGATCTGCGCCAGTTTGATCGCGTCCTGCATCTGGTCGGTGATCCCGGCAATTTTCAAGGCGTTTTTCAATACAAATGAAACGCTTTTCACCCTGATGATGAACTATATCGCGTTGGCGTTGGTCGATTATTTTGTGTTCACCTGGGATAAAAGCGGTTCGGGAAACATCGGTATTGTCAATATGCTGAACGGGCAACTGGGTTGGTTCCCGGATATCGGCAACAAATACATGATTTCAATTCTGACTGCCATCATCCTGACCGTGATCATGTTTGTGTATATGAAATATACAAAGCACGGTTTCGAGGTGCAGCTGGTCGGTGAAAGTGTGAATACCGCAAAGTATGTCGGTATCAATGTCAAAAAGACAATCATTCGTACGCTGCTGTTCGGCGGTGTTGTCTGTGGTATCATCGGCGTACTGTATTCCGGTTCCGTTTCGCATACCATCAATCAGGAAGTCGGCGGTTTGGGCTTTACGGCGATTCTGGTCGCATGGCTTGCCGGATTTAATCCTGCGGCAATGCTGCTGACCTCATTCTTCGTGATCGTTCTTGACACCGGTTCAAAGTTTGTTTCAACACAGTTCCAGCTTAACAGCAACGACTACGCTAATATCGTTGTCGGTATTATCTTCTTCTTTGTTATCGGTTGTGAATTCTTTATTCGCTATAAGATCCAATTCAACAAGAAGAGCAAAACGGAAGGGGGAGCAAACTGATGTTTATTACGATTTTAGTAAACGCAATTCGAATGGGTTGTATTTTCCTGTTTGGGTGTATCGGTGAGATCCTGACCGAAAAAGCAGGCCACTTAAACCTCGGCATCCCCGGTATCATGTGTATCGGTGCGACCGGTGGCGCGGTTGCTGTCGCACAGTTCGGCGGAAAAGTCAGCGGCACCGTGTTGGTATTGCTGGCGATTGTTTATACGCTTCTGTTTTCGGCAATTTCCGGTTTGCTTTATTCTTTCCTGACGATTACGATGCAGGCCAATCAGAATGTTACCGGTCTGACGCTGACTACGTTTGGTGTTGGCTTTATGAAATTCTTTTCCAAACGTGTTTATGATCAAAAACTGTTTGTTGAGGTCAGCCCCGCATTTCAGAATTTCTTTGGTCTGAAAAACAATTCCAATCCGTTTGTAAAGATTTTCCTTTCGCACGGTGTTCTGGTATATCTCGCCATTGCTGTAGCGATCTGGGCGGCATGGTTCCTTAAAAAATCCCGTTCCGGACTTTATTTGAGAAGTATCGGTGAAAGTCCCGCTACTGCCGATGCGGTCGGTATCAATGTTTCGCTTTATAAGTACACATTTATTACGATCGGTTCTGCGATTGCCGGACTGGGCGGTTTGTACTATATTATGGACCGTTCAAGCGGTACGCAGGTGGCAGAAGCGGCGATCGATTCTTTTGGTTGGATGTCGGTCGCACTGGTCATTGCTTCTATGTGGAAACCGTTGTTTGCCGTGATCGGTTCGATGATTTTCGGCGGACTTTCCATTCTGGATGCTACGCTTAAAACACTTTCGCTTTCGCAGCAAAAGGTTTTTGCGATTTTCCCGTATTTGCTGACTGTTATCGTTCTGATCGCAACAAGCGTGATGAATAAGAAAGACAATCAACCGCCGGCACATTTGGGTATGTCTTATTTCCGAGAAGATCGGTAAAGTTTATGTATAAAAAAGAAGCTGTGAAATACAGCTTCTTTTTTTAATGCTTATTATTGATCGGGGGACGCACAAATACTTTGAAAAACGCCTTTTTGTCAAACGGAATGATCGGATACAAATAGTTCCTGCCGGTAACGGTTTTCATCATCAACTTGCCGAAACATAACAGGGTAATCGCGGCGATCAACCCCCACCAATCAAATAGCTGCACGCTGACCATATAAATGATCCGTTCAAATTTCATGGCGTAGCCCATTTCAAAACTCGGTTGAGAAAAAGCCGCAATGGTAACAAACGCGATACATAATATCGCTTCCGGTATAAACCAGCCGGCGTTAATGGCAAATTCCGAAAGCAGAAGTCCGCCGATGATGCCAAGAGAATTTGATAACGTTTCCGGGGTGTTGAGAGACGCTAACTGTAAACCATCTACGATAAATTCCAAAATCAATAATTGCCAGAACAACGGTAACTCCGCGGATTCCCGAGGCAAAATAAAACGCATTGCATCTGGCAAGATCATTGGGTGCAGTACCGCCAACAAATATAGCGGCACGGCGAAAACAGTCATAATGCTGACGATCAGCCGGATAATACGCGTATAGGTTCCGACCGCCGGCATGAAATAGTAATCGTCAACGTCGCGAAAAAAGTCAGCGACGGAATTCGGCAAAACCATGACGGCAGGGGAGTTGTCAAGCAAAATGATGATCTTTCCGTCCAGTATGCAGGCACTGGCGTAATCGGGGCGTTCCGTGAATTTGAATTTCGGAAAAGGATTCCAAAAAGCCGACGGGATCAACCGTTCGCAAAACGCCTGTTGTGTCATGGAAATTCCGTTTACATCAATTTCTTCAATCCGATTCTTTAATTTTTCCAATTGCTTTTTGTCAATCAAATCTTCAATGTAAACGACGGCAATATCCAGTTTGGTGCGTTTGCCGCAGGAAAAATGCTCCATTCGCAGATTTTCGGTTCGGACACGTCGCCGGAGAAGCGCCGCATTCGTCTGAATATTCTCAACAAATCCGTCACGTGCGCCGCGCAGGGATTTGTCCTTTTGCGGTTCTTCGATACTGCGCGTCGGGTATCGTCTTGTGTTGATGACCAGCAACCCGGAAACGCCGGCAATGATGAGAACCGCCGGGCCGCTTAAAACAGCGGTGATCGCTTCTTCGACAGAATCAGTGTGATCCGCTTGTATATATGGCGTTTTTTGCAGGGCGAATTGTTGCATGGTATGGATCTGATCCATTGTTTCCGGCGTTTGGGCGTAAAAGAATTCCAACATTTTTTCGTACACGTCCGATTTTATGAAACCGTCTACAAAATATAGACATGCCGGTTTTCCGCCGATGATCAGTTCTCGTTTGACCATATCGAAATTTTGATCGGGTCTTAATTTTTGATCCATTTCTTCGATCAGAATTTTATATTGCAGATACAAAAATAACGCCTCCCTCAAATAGAATACCCGAAGGGAGGCGTAATATAACGATAAATGGTTTTAATTTTCGTTCTGATCGTTTTTAGACGGTTTCAGATCACGGATCACGGTATAAATCAAAAAGACGGTCA
>JAZUFP010000117.1:0-2260 GCA_045640765.1 Acutalibacteraceae bacterium | reverse complement strand
TGCCTTCCTGAGAAAACTTCTTCATCTTGATTGCCTGTGCAAGAGAAGGTGTTGCGTCTGCATAAGAGATTTCTTCGAGCAGCACAGCCTGTTCTTCCTTTTTTAGATAGGACAGTTCAACTGCCGGCCTCAATGCGATACGGCTTTCATCGACCATATCAAGAAGTTTGGGGATCAATTCGGTAAGGCGAATATATCTATCCACTTGTGCGCGACTGTCGCCAGTATCTCGTGCGATCATTTCGCTTGACCGTAACTTTGTCTCCAGTGGAGACAAAGTTAAATCTGTTCGTACGCCTTGTCTTTTCATGGCTTCAAGACGCATCTTGTACGAAAAAGCTTTTTCACTTGGAAGAATTTCGGAACGCTGTAAGTTAGATTCAACCATTAAAATAATTGCTTCATCACGGGTCATTTCCCGGATTTCGGCTTTGACTGTCTCAAACCCGGCTAATTCACAAGCCTTCTTTCTGCGATGCCCGGATACGATTTCGTATCGTCCATCTTCCTTTGACCGAAGTGTGACAGGCGTGATAATTCCGTGTTCTTTAATGCTCCGGACAAGCTGATCCATATCTGCATCGATTTTTACTTTGAAAGGGTGGCCGGGAAAATCATCAATTTCCGAGATGGGTATATCATAGATCCGGAGGAGTTTATTTTCTTTTCGCTCTGCCTCGTTCGAAAATAACCCATCGTACCCGGTCAGACCCGAATCGTTTTTTTGCACGTTATTCAATTTTTGTCACCTCCTTTGTTAATGCTCATTCAATTTTCAAAGTGCATTGTGTGGTTTTCTTCCCCCTAATCCCTTACAGCAACTTTTGTGGCTTAAAAACGACACGTTTTTTGAAATTTTTCAAAAAATTTTATGAGCTCATATACAACCGTCTGAAAGTATAAAATTGCGCCGTGAAATCACAGCGGAAAATAAAAGACCCACTATCTTTCGATAGTGAGTCCTATGGGAAGTTATAAGCTATTAAATGATTTTACGGGATTATACGGGAAATCACATATTGATTTTCTCAAAATCGGAGAACGATTGGTGATTTTCGGAGACTAAATCGGAGAATATTTCGTAAAATCATATCATTTTGTAAGAAAACGCCGGTTTTAAGGGGCGTCTTAATCAATCGGCTTCATTGTCGGGAACAGGATGACGTCACGGATCGATTCGTTGCCGGTCAGCAACATGACAAGGCGGTCAATACCGATCCCGCAGCCGCCTGTGGGGGGCATACCGTATTCCAGCGCGGTAACGAAATCGTTATCCAGCATATTCGCTTCTTCGTCGCCGCATTCACGGAGCATCAGCTGGTGCTTGAAGCGTTCCATCTGGTCGATCGGGTCGTTCAGCTCGGAATAGGCGTTGCCGTATTCGGTGCCTAAAATGAACAATTCAAAACGTTCGGTCAGGTAGGGCTTTTCGGGTTTCCGCTTGGTCAGCGGGGAAACTTCGACCGGGTAGTCCATGATAAAGGTCGGCTGTTCCAGCGTTTCCTCAACAAAAGCGTCAAAGAAGCCGACTAAAATATCGCCCCAGGTTTCCTTGCCCTTTTCAATTTCGATATGCTTTTCTTTCGCCAGCTCGATCGCTTTTTCGTTATCCTGCGCGAAACTTTCGAAATCAATGCCGGTCACGTCTTTCACGGCTTCAGCCATGGTCTTGCGGGCGAACGGCTTTTCAAGGTCGATCTCAACACCCTTGAAATTGACGGTGTAACCGTCATTGGCGGCGAGTGCGGCATTGCGGATGATGGTTTCGGTACGGTCCATCATTCCCTTATAATCGGTATATGCTTCATAGAATTCGATCGAGGTGAATTCGGGGTTGTGCTTGGTGTCCATACCCTCGTTGCGGAAGATACGGCCGATTTCATAAACACGGTTCATTCCGCCGACGATCAGCCGCTTCAGCGGCAGCTCGGTCGCGATGCGCATATACATATCCAGATCAAGCGCGTTGTGGTGGGTAATGAACGGACGGGCGGAAGCGCCGCCCGCGATGGTGGACAGAACCGGCGTTTCCACCTCGGTATAGCCGATCTCGTCGAGCGTTTGGCGAACGGAACGGATGATTTTGGAACGCTTGACGAAGGTGTCCTTGACTTCGGGGTTGACGATCAGGTCAACGTAACGCTGACGGTAACGGGTGTCGGTATCTTTCAGTCCGTGGAACTTTTCGGGCAGCGGCAAAAGGGATTTTGCCAACAGTTCGATGTGGTCGCAGTGGATGGAGATCTCCCCGGTCTGGGTT
>JAZUFP010000116.1:0-1545 GCA_045640765.1 Acutalibacteraceae bacterium | reverse complement strand
GAATTTATCTGGAAAGGGGCCGACGGCACGGCGGTATTGGCGATCCATATGCGGCATTGGTACAATAACGCCCAGCGTTTTTCGGCTGATACCGAAAAGGCACTTAAACTGCTTTCCGGCATCGCGGAAACCTTTGATAATGAATATACCTTTACGCCCTATCTGTTGCTGATGAACGGGGTCGATCATCTGGAAGCGCAGTCCGATCTGCCCGAGATCATCGAAAAAATGCAGAAACATCTGCCCGACGGTCAGGATATTCTGCAATACGATTTGAGCGATTATGTTCACGATGTGAAGGATTATATTGCCGAAAACGGGATCCGCCTGCCCGAATACACAGGCGAATTGGACCACGGCGAAGATATCGACCGGTGGCTGCGCGGCACCTATTCGTCACGCCATTATCTGAAAGTCGCCAACGTTCGCGCCGAAACACTGCTTGAAAAACGGCTGGAACCGATGTACGCCATGCTGGAACAGTATGGGATGCGCGGTGTCTATCCCGCCGACCGGTTCCGCTATATCTGGAAAAATCTTTTGCGCAACCACCCGCACGATTCGGTCTGCGGCTGTTCGCACGACGCGGTCCATGCCCACATGGAAAACCGTTACGCTGAATACTTTGAGTTTGCGAACGACCAACTTGACCGCTGCTTCCGCCAAGCGATCGCGCATACCGACGTTTGCCGCAATGCCGCGCAAGACGAATATATCATCACGGTCGCCAATACGCTGTCGAAGCCGCTTTCGGGCATGGTAAAGGTCGAAATGAAACTGCTGGTGGCCGACGGCATGGAAAACTTTGCGATCTTTGACGCACAGGGAAATCCGGTCGACTTTCTGCTTCTGGACCGGCACCGCGGCGTTTCTAATGTATATTCACCGATCAATCTGCCGGGTCGTCTGGAGGTGGACTATTGTACGCTGTACCTTGACGCCGGTACGGTGCGGGAATATTCGTTCAAAAACTTTATTGTCCGAAAGGCACCGGATGCACTGCCGACGGCAGAGTCCATCCAATCGGGATGGGAAATTTCCAACGAGTATTATACGGTCACGGTCGAGTCGGACGGCGTGGTTACGCTGAAAGAATGTGCGACCGGGCGGGTGATCTCCGATTTGCTGGCGGTGGAAGACCGCGTGGACGCGGGTGATTCCTACCGCTTTATCGACGGAAAAGATCAGCCGCTTGGGAACGATTTGTTTGAAAAGACGGTCACCGTCACCGAAAATAACCGATTCGCCGCCGAAGTGCGGATCAACTATCGCATGAACCTGCCGGCAGGTTACGATTTCGAACAGGAAAAGCGTACGGAGGAGAGCGTGCTTTCCGCGCTGATTTTGTCCCTGCGGCTGGAAAAGGGAAAACCGTATGTCATTCTCAATTATACGGTCGATAATCATTCCCGTGATCACCGCCTGCGTGTAGTGATGAATACCGATGTTTGCAGCAATTTCCACTATGCTGATGCACCGTTTGACGTCTGTCGTCGGCAAAATGATTTCTTTCCCGGTACCGACGCGCAGACCTATCCCAATACA
>JAZUFP010000115.1:0-11238 GCA_045640765.1 Acutalibacteraceae bacterium | reverse complement strand
TTACGACGAAGGCTACGAAACCGAAAGCCTGCCGGAAAGCAAAGCGACACAGACGAGCAACTTTAAGGTCAGCCTGGCAGGCACGACCGAAGCCCAGCAGCATAACATTTCTGCGCTGATCGCTTCCAAGAAGAACCTTATCATGAAGGCGCTGGGCCTGGACAATCTTTACACCGCAACGACCGACGACACGATCGAATTTCCCTGGTTCAAAAATTGCGAAACCCAAGAAGACCGGAAAGCCATCGAACACTTCATCCGCGCCCTTTGCGAGATGGGCAAGAAGCAATCCCGCGTGACGGCTGCCGAGAAGGAAGTTGAAAATGAAAAGTACGCATTCAGATGCTTCCTGCTCCGCCTCGGATTCATTGGCCCGGAATTCAAAGCCGAGCGCAAAGCCCTGCTGCGCAACCTGGAAGGCTCTTCGGCCTTCCGGGCGGCCAAGGGAACGGAGGTGGCGGAATGATGCGGAGTCCTTCACAAGAAACGATACAGCTGCTGCGAGATGCTTTTCCGGCCGGGTGCCGGGTAGAGCTTGATTACATGAACGACCCATACAATCGGAAACTTACCCCGGGCTGTAAGGGAACGGTACGGTTCGTTGACGACATGGGTACAATCTTTGTTTCCTGGGACTGCGGTTCGGGTCTCGGGGTCGCTTACGGCGAAGATCGGTGCCACCGAATTGACGAGTAAAACGGCGGCATAATATACACAATTCGGCCTTGAAAACGACTCAAATGATTGTGTACATTATGGTTCAAAAATAACTTGCTATTCTGTGCTTTTAGAGCGAATATGTGTCACACCGAAAGGGGCACATCCCCAATGAAAACAAAAACGGAGGACACAAAAATGAATAACAAAACCATGAACCAGATCAACGAAATGAAAAAGCAGACCATTGGGGTTGAGGTTGAGATGAACAACATCACCCGCTGGGCAGCCGCCAAACTTGCAGCCGAGTTTTTCGGCACCGGACGCTTTGAAGACACCGCCCGCCGCAACGGCTACTTTACCTGGTCCGCTTGGGATGCACAGGGCCGCGAATGGAAATTCCAGCGCGACGTCAGTATTGCCGGACCGGACAGCGAAAAGTGTGAAATGGTAACGCCGATCCTGACCTACGACGACATGGACACGCTGCAGGAATTGATCCGGAAGCTTCGCCACGCAGGCGCCAAGAGCGACCCAACCCGCGGGTGCGGCGTACACATTCACATCGGTGCAAACGGCCACACAGCGCAAACCCTGCGCAACCTGGCAAACATCATGGCGAGCCACGAAAGCCTGATTGCCGCTGCCTTAAAGATCGATGCAGGCCGCATCAACAACTACTGCCAAACGGTCGACCCGCGCTTCCTGGACCGCCTCAACAACAGAAAGCCGAAAACCATGGCAGCCCTCGCGGACATCTGGTACGATACTCAATCCAACGGATACGGCCGAACCGAGCATTACAACCGCAGCCGCTACCATATGCTGAACCTCCACGCGACCTTCACCAAAGGCACGGTCGAGTTCCGGCTTTTCCAATTTGAAGCCCCGGCGAACGGCAAGAAGAACGGCCTTCACGCCGGACAGCTGAAAAGCTACATTCAGCTTTGCCTGGCCCTGAGCGAACTGGCCAAGGAAGTCAAAACGGCAAGCCCGAAACCGCAGCAGAACGAAAACCCGAAATACGCGATGCGCACCTGGCTTTTACGCCTCGGCTTCATTGGCGACGAGTTCAAAACCGCAAGAGAGCTCCTGACCAAGCGCCTCGAAGGCGACACCGCATTCAGAAACGGCCGCACGGCAATCTGAATACGGGACAACCGAACACCTCGACCGCCCCGGCGGTCTTAAGGTGGTAGAAGGCAAATGAAAGGAGATATGATTATGCCGAACAAATACTACATTGCTTATGGAAGCAACCTCAACGTGAGCCAGATGAAGCACCGTTGCCCGAACGCAAAGATACTCGGGACGGCGATGCTGGAAGGCTGGCAGCTTCTTTTCAAAGGAAGCAAGACCGGGTCCTACCTCACCATCGAGGAAAAGGAAGGCGGCCGGGTCCCTGTTGCGATCTGGGAGATAACCCCCGAGGACGAAAAGGCCCTGGACCGCTACGAAGGATACCCTCACTTCTACTACAAGCGAGAGCTGAAAGTGAAATACGAAGGGTATTTTTCCGGGCGTCACCGAACGCGAACCGCCATGGTCTATATCATGCACGAAGATCGTCCGCTCGGGCTGCCGAGCTATTCGTATTTATCGATATGCGAGGTTGGGTATCATTTCTTTCGATTTGATGTGAACTACCTGAACGGCGCGATCTATAGAAGCAAAGGAGGAAGCGAAAATGAAAGTGAAAAATGAAGAACGGACTCCGGCCGTGTGCCCGCGCTGTGGGCGGGTTTACACCGAATACCCGGCACTGTCCCGAAGCGACAATGAAACCCTGATTTGCCCCGATTGTGGCATCCTGGAGGCGCTGGAAAGTATCGGTATTAAGCCGGAAGAAAAGCAGAAGATTCTGGACACGATTCACCGCTATTCACGCCGGGAATAATGTACACAATCCGGCCGCGAAAAAGGCTCGAATGATTGTGTAGATTATGGTCGATAATGTACTTGCTATTTGGCGCATTCAGAACTAATATGTGTCACACCGAAAGGGGCACAGCCCCAATTAAAAACAAAAACGGAGGACACAAAAATGAAAAGATCAGAAGAAATCAAAAACGAAATCGCAGCCTTGGAAGCCAAGGATAAAGCCACAGTTAAAGAGATGGTTTTCGAGAACCCCGCATACGCCCCGGAAAACTACGACGGCCTTTGGAGAGCCTACTGGAACGCCTTCGGCCGGGAAGCCTTAACCCGCAAGCAGGAGCTCGACCACGAATACCACAAAGAACTGAACCGCGAGATCGAGATCGGCGACGGTGTTACGCTCCGGCTTTACAGCGACTGCGAAGCCTACACGGTGATCGGAAAGACCGCAAAGACCATCACGATCCAGCGCGACAAAGCCACCCTGGACCCGAACTTCAAACCCGAATGGATCGCGGGCGGATTTGCCGGACACTGCACCAACCAGAACGAGCAGACCTACACCTACGAACGCAACCCCGAAGGCAGCAAGGTAAAATGCTACTGGAGCGAACGCCTGGGCTGCTACACAACGGGCGGCGACCAGAGCATCCGGATCAGCCGGGGCCGCCACGAATTCTACGATTACAACTTCTAAAACAACAAACGGGAGGGGCCGAAAGGCCCTTTTCCTGTTGTCATAATATACACAAATAGGTTGCTTTAGGAATGTTGATTTATTCCATTAGTGCTTTGGGACGCAATATATGGTTAAATCATTATTTCATATAAAAATGATGCAAGCGGGTCGTTGCGTTATATCACAAATATCTTACTTTTACAATCGTTTTCGATAAAATGCCATTTTGAAAGTCATCCTTCACGGGTGGCTTTATTTTTTTACTCTTCTATTTTATCAAGATGCTTTGCCACGAGCGTTTGAAAATCCTCTTCGTCCATACTCCTGGATTTCCGCAATTTACAGAAACCTTCAAATTTGCTTAAGTAAGCATTCAACGCCCAGAACGGCGTTTGATTCCCGCAGGCATATAAATCGGCTTGCCTTGCTTGATAGTCTTCCTCTGTTTCTATGCCTTCGTTGGGGTCAAAGTAACTCGGAAAATAAACCGCCAGGTAATTGCTGCTCACCTTACTTACTTCGCCGGGGCGCTGTGTTTCGCTTGCGCAATAATTCTCTTCTTCAACGGTAATTGGCGTAAATTTCGCCATACCGCTTGAGACGGCTTCGGTTATAAACCTGGCAGCGGATTTCGGCGTGATAGCATCACCCTCCTGGTTACCCATAAGCCAGTCGATAGAAACGCCGAAGAAATGAGAAATATCAAAAATCTGCTCAATAGTAAATCTCTTACCACCAGTATTGTGAATGGCATGGTTGAAGTTCGGTTGAGACATACCGAGTTCCTGTGCCATTTTTTCTTGCGTAATGGAGTTATTCGACATCAGCATCGAAACATTCGCAATCAGAATATCATTATTGAATTTTCTCATAAGTTTATTCACCTTTGTAATAAAGTTATAGTTTTCATATACCCGATATGAGATTTGAATATATCATATCACACATTTTATAATTTTACCATAGGCGGAAGCAAAATTCGCCAAAATTTAATACAAAAATCGAAAGCCTGATTACGTATAGGGCCGGGATACATATACTTCGCTTCATTTTTGTGAAGAAGGAGTATGGGTACCCCTTGGTAAGTGCGCCCTTTTTCCGTGATCAGGCACTTTTCCTTGTGGTCGTATGCATTCCGGCTCTTCCGTTTTCAGACGGAAAGGAACCGAAATGTTTATCAAGTACAAACTCGCAGACGGAACGACCGCCCTCGTGGAGGTGACCGAGGAGGTAGCGGATTTCATCATCAACGATGACCGCCTCACTTCCAATGCCGACCGGCGGGAACGGTACAACTGCCCATACCACATTGATGCTTTGGAATATGAGGGTATGGAATATGCCTACCGCAAAACACCAGAAAAGATACTTATAGATAAGGAAACCGCAGAGCATACGAGAAACACCCTCTCATTTCTTACGGATACACAGCTCCGCCGTTTGCAGATGAAAGCGAACGGTATGACGGTGCGTGAAATTGCGGATGCCGAGGACACTACACCCAATGCCGTTATGGACTCTCTTCGCAGTGCAAGAAAAAAATTTAAAGAAAATTTTTGAAAACACCTGTACAAAACATACCTTTTTTCTCCGTATGGTGAGGAAAGCAATTCCCGGAAAGGAGATGAGAAAAAATGTACGAGAAACTACCTATATATGTAAAGGAAAATGCCAGGTTCTGCCTGTGGCGGTATGAAGACCGAAACGGCAAGAAAACGAAAGTTCCGTATCGTATTGACGGCAGACGAGCCGACAGTACCAAACTATCGGATTTTGCACCCTTTACGGAAATCATATCGGTTCTTGAAAAAGGCGGATATGACGGTATCGGAATGATGGTGTACGGCGAACTCTCCGCCGTGGATATTGACGATTGTGTCGAAAACGGCGCCCTCACGGCTTTGGCGAAGGATATCGTAGATACCCTAAATTCCTATACGGAATACAGTCCGTCCGGGAAAGGAATTCGTATCCTTGTTCGGACAAGCGGTATCGAGTATGACAAGACCCGGTATTACATCAATAACCGCAAATGCGGTCTTGAGGTATATATCGCCGGATGCACTTCCAAGTTTGTCACGGTAACAGGTAATGCCCTTTGTGAGTGCGATGTGGAAGAACGCTCCGCAGAAGTAATAACCATAGCGGATAAGTATATGCTTCGTTCTGTGAAGGAAAAGCCGAAAGTTTCACCGCCCGGCGGTTATCTCTCGGATGATTCGGTTATTGAAATCGCATCCACGGCTATCAACGGAGATAAATTCCGTAAACTGTGGAACGGCGACATATCCGACTATCCGTCCCACAGCGAAGCGGAAATGGCTCTATGCTCCATACTCGCATTTTATTGCGGCGGCGATACGGAACAGATGGACAGGCTTGTCAGGGCTTCAAAAATGTTCCGTGAAAAATGGAACAGGGACGATTATCGTAATGAAACGCTGCAAAAAGCCGTATCCGGCTGCACCGAATTTTACCGTCCCATAAATGTTTCCTCGGCAGCGGATGATTTTAATGAAACCGCAGAAAAGCTGAAAAAACTCGATATTCTCAACAACAGCCGTTATTCGGATAACGATATCGGTTTCGGCAGACTTTTTGCGGATGTGTTCAAGGATATCGCCCGGTATGCAGAAGAACGAAAAAAGTGGTTTGTGTATGACGGCGACCGTTGGACGGCAGATACCGCCGGACTTCGTATTACGGAACTCGGTAAAGATTTATCGGATGCTCTGTTCTTTTATGCCGCAGGTTTACACGATGAGCATGACCGAAAGAAACTGCTCGATTGGTGTAAAAAATGGACTCCTCGCAGATGCCGGGATATCTATATCCGGGAGGCACAGAGTATTTATCCGTTATCGGTGAACGAATTTGACCGAGACCCGTTTCTCTTCAACTGTGCCAACTGCACCGTTGATGTGCGGACGGGCGAATGCCGGGGACATAACGCCGAGGACTATATCACCAAAATAAGCACCGTGGTATATGACCCCGATGCAAAGTCAGTTCGTTGGGAACGCTTCATTGATGAGATTATGAGCGGTGACCGGGATAAGGCTCGGTATCTGCAAAAATCTCTCGGCTACGGTCTTACGGGCGATACACGGTATGAATGTATGTTCTTTTACTACGGCGAAACCACACGAAACGGCAAAGGAACACTTGTGGAAAGCATACTGCCGGTTATGGGTGAATACGGCTTGACCGTTCGCCCGGAAACTATCGCACAAAAGAACCGAGTTGACAGCCACGCTCCGAGTGAGGATATAGCAAGGCTTACCGGTATCCGTTTTGCCAATATCTCCGAACCGAGCCGTGGAATGCTTTTAAATGCGGCACAGGTAAAAAGTATGACGGGTAACGATACTCTCAATGCCCGATACCTTAACGAGAACAGTTTTGATTTTAAACCGCAGTTCAAATTGTATGTCAATACAAACTACCTACCCGCCATTAACGATATGACTCTGTTTACCAGCGGACGAATCGTTATCGTTCCCTTTGACCGTCACTTTGAAGAATCGGAACAGGATAAAGGTTTGAAGAAAGAATTTTCCGAGCCGAATGTCCGCAGTGCCATTCTGAATTGGCTCATTGAGGGATACCGAATGCTCCGTAAGGAAGGGTTTACCCAGCCGTCATCGGTTACCGAGGCTATCCGTGCCTATGGACATGACAGCGATAAAACCGAGCAGTTTGTTGAGGACAGGCTGACCGTGGACAATACCGCCGAGGTTCGCACGGCCGCCGTATACGATGCTTATCGTATATGGTGTAACGAAAACGGATGCTATACGGAAAGCTGCCGTAATTTTATGCAGGAATTACGCAAGGTGGGAAAAGTAGTGAGAAAACGCCCTAAAAGCGGCGGTGAAAAAACCACACTTCTAATCGGCTATAGGCTGAAAAACACTGTGCAGGTTCTTGCTTGATGGGTATGGGGCACAGTGTGGCATATCATACCTACGGTTATAAAAAACGATTTCTTTATAGGAATACGCCGGTTGCATCTGCCACAAAATGCCCCAAAGAAAAAAATAACACTAAAAGGAGGAAAAAACTATGAAATTCAGACCAATGGGAATTTTTACGGAAGGTAATAAAATACTGACGTGTATGAATGCTACGGATTATTCCGACAAACATTTTGACGGTGTGGAACTTCGCTGTGCAAAGAACGGAACACCGGTAATCATTATGCATTCAAAAAAGACTGCACCGCTGATGTGGAAAGTGGCATACGGCTATTCGCAGGTGTTCTTCAGAACCTTTGCCGAAGCCGTGGATTTCTGCAACAGCCGTGGTATGGAAATTATGAAAGAGCAGGTAGAGAACTGATGGAAGAAATCAAGTACCACCCGCTTGTGGATACGGATACAAACGGCTCGGTTAAAGTGCCGATGTTTATGTCCTGTCGCAAATCGGATATGGAAAAGCACCGCTTATACCTTGAGGAGATTATTCCTTATAGTTTTCGGTTGTGTTCCGTAGAACCGATGGTAGCAAACGAAACCGAAAACATCTCCGTTCATTGTCCGTATTGCGGAAAGAACCTAAAAGCAATAACCGGTTCAAGAAACGGAAACCGACATCAACTCTTTGTTTGCAAAAACTGCACCTGACCCCTAGGGGGGTAAAAATCTCTACGAAGGCTATTCTCGGGCAACGGCCTGGGGTTTCGCGTGCATAAAAGGCGTATTCAAAAGGGTAATTAAAGAACGGGGACGGTCTGATCGGGGCCATCCTCTTGGGTTGAAAGGAAAAAATATGAAACCGAATCAACTTTTGGAATTGAATATATTGCGGACAGAGGGAAAGGGCGCAACGGAAATTTCCGACAGATTGGGCGTATCGGTCAATACCGTTCGATCGTACCTGCGCAGGCATCCGGATATGCAGTTTGCCGGCAGATGTATGAATTGCGGCAAACCGCTGCATCAGACTGCGGGAAAACGAATGAAAAAATACTGTTCGGATTTCTGCCGGATGAGCTGGTGGAATCATCACCCGCAGGCGATCCGGAAAAAAGCGTACTATTCACTGACCTGTGTACAGTGCGGAAAGGAGTTTTTGAGTTATGGCAACAAGCATCGGAAATACTGCTGCCGGGCCTGCTATCTGCTGTCCGGAAGAGGCGAAACATCCAACGCGGCTGATTCACTATCACACCTCGCTGGCGATGATTGAAAAAATGGTTGCGCGGGGATTGTTATCCCGTGCGGATTATATAAAAGCGTGTGCCGTATTAAACAAAAAGTACGGATTTTCTTCGGACAGTATTTTGGCGGAAATCGCTTGACTATTCGCTTGAAATATTGATATATAGAGTAACCTATTATATATAAGGAAGTGATCGAGTGGAAAAAATCGTTCGGCAGGTGCGGTTCGACGAAATGCCGCCGCAGCGGAAACGGGTGGCAGCCTATGCCCGGGTGTCAACCGGAAAAGACGCGATGCTGCATTCGCTGTCGGTACAGGTCAGTACATACAGCAAGATGATACAAAGCCGACCGGATTGGCAGTATGTCGGTGTATATGCGGATGAAGCCGTTACCGGAACAAAGGAAGACCGCGCACAATTCCGGAAAATGCTGGCCGACTGTAAAGACGGGAAGATCGATATGATTCTGACCAAGTCCATTTCGCGCTTTGCCAGAAATACGGTTACTCTGCTGGAAACCGTACGGGAACTGAAAGCGATCGGGGTGGACGTTTATTTTGAGGAGCAGAACATTTATACGGTCAGTGCGGAAGGGGAAGTGATGCTCGCGATCCTGGCGTCCTATGCGCAAGAAGAAAGCCGGTCGGTCAGCGAGAATCAAAAATGGCGGATACGCCGGAATTTTGAGCAGGGCATTCCGTGGTGCAGGCGAATGTTCGGATATCGGTTGGTGGGTGAGCGGTATGAAACCGTCCCGGAGGAAGCGGCGATCGTCAGACGTATTTATTCGGAATACCTTTCCGGAAACGGACTGTGGACTATTGCCAAGGGACTGAATCGTGACGGTTACCGCACCTTGCAGGGAAACGAATGGTCAAAAAACGCGGTGGGTATTGTTTTGCGGAATGTTACCTATACCGGGAACCTTCTGCTGCAGCGGTATTATAAGGATCACCACATTACCAAAAGAAAAACAGTCAATCGGGGCGAACTGCCGAAATATTCGGTTGAAAATACGCACGCGGCGATTATCGGGAAAGAAACCTTTCAGGCGGTGCAGGAAGAAATCAGCCGGCGTACGAATCGGTATTATTTCGCACCGGCGCAGAAGCAGTACCCGTTCACCGGTCTTATTACCTGCGGGGTTTGCGGAAAGCATTATGTACACAGCACTGCGAAAAGCGGTGTATATTGGATCTGTTCAACAAATAAAGCCTACGGGAAAAGTCAATGTGCTTCCATTCGGCTCCCGGAAAAGATCCTCACAGAACTGACGGCGGATATTGCCGTTTCCGATATCAAAGAAATCCTGGCCTTCCCGGACCGAACCGTTCAATTCTGTTTGAAGAACGGAAACCGGATCACAAAAGAATGGCATCCGCATTCCCGTTCGGAAAGCTGGACGGATGAAATGAAAGAGCAGGCGCGGATGAATGCGAAAAGGAGGAAGAAACAATGACAAGAAACGTTACGGTGATACCGGCAACGGTCATACACAATGAGAATTCCTGCGTCGGCATTCAAAAGAAACGCCGCGTTGCCGGATATGCGCGTGTGTCTACCGACAGTGAAGAACAGGCAACTTCCTACGAAGCGCAGGTTGAATACTATACCCACTACATCCGATCCAATCCGGCGTGGGAGTTTGTAAAGGTATATACCGACGAGGGGATTTCAGGCACCAGTACAAAAAACCGGAAAGGTTTTAATGAAATGATCGCCGATGCCCTGAACGGCAAAATCGATCTGATCGTCACGAAATCGGTCAGCCGGTTTGCCCGGAATACCGTTGACAGTTTAAGTACGATCCGAAAATTGAAGGAAAGCGGCTGTGAGGTGTATTTTGAAAAAGAATCCATCCGGACGTTTGACGGGAAGGGCGAATTGCTGATCACGATCATGTCGTCCCTGGCACAGGAAGAAAGCCGGTCTATTTCCGAAAACGTCACCTGGGGCCGCAGGAAACAGTTTGCCGACGGTAAGGTCAGCCTGCCGTATACAAAGTTTCTGGGCTACCGGAAAGGCAAAAACGGACTGCCGGAAATCGTTCCGGAAGAGGCTGAAACAGTCCGCCGGATCTACCGGATGTTTATGGCGGGGAAGGCCCCAAGCGCAATCGCCCGCTTTCTGACCGAAACAGGTGTACCGACACCGGGCGGGAAAACGGTATGGCAGACGGCGGTTGTAACGAGTATTCTTAAAAATGAAAAGTATAAAGGCGCCGCGCTGCTGCAAAAGCGGTTCACGACCGATTACCTGACAAAAAAGATGAAAGAAAACGAGGGAGAGGTGCCCCAGTATTATGTGGAGAACAGCCACCCGGCGATCATTGATCCGAAAGAGTGGCAGCTGGTGCAGAATGAAATCCGACGGCGACGGGAACGCGGAAAGCGCAACGACTGCAACAGTCCGTTTTCCGGAAAGATCTTTTGCGGTGACTGCGGATCGGTCTACGGCAGAAAGGTCTGGCATTCCACCGATGAATACCGTAGGGAAGTCTGGCAGTGCAATCATAAATTTGACGGTGAAAAATGCCGGACGCCGCATCTGACCGAGGAAGAATTGAAATCGAGTTATGCCGAAGCGATCAGTCTTTTGCTGAAAGACCGTGAGGCCTTGCTGGAAGACGGGCGTCTTGTCTGCGCGGCATTGACGGATACCGCCGAACTTGACGGTCAACTGTCGGAAGTGGAGAAGCAAATACAGACCGCGGCCGATCTGATCCGGAACGCCATATCCGTAAACGCAGTCGCCGCGCAGGATCAGGAACGTTACGAACGCACCTACGGAGAATTGAAACGCCGGTACGATAACTTGACCCGAAAGAAAACCGCCTTATGCCGTGAACGGGAGAACCGTT
>JAZUFP010000114.1:0-3352 GCA_045640765.1 Acutalibacteraceae bacterium | reverse complement strand
CGAATGGAATACCATCTGGAAATTCCCGGTAGACAGCTTCGTTCCGAATAATCGCAACGTGCTGCACATGGAAGTCAATCCGGCATCCGCCAACATTACCGACGGCGAACTGATCACGGGCGAAAGCCAGACTTATTTCGCTTATCTTTCCTTTGAAAGTGCCAGCAACAGCGCTACCGTTGACGGTTCCTACGGTTTGACCTGGAACGATAGCAGCTCGGTCATCTTCCGTGTGAAGAATACCGGTACAGAAGCTAATCAGATGAGCATGATCACCGACGGTGCCATTTGGGTCAACCTTGCCGCCGGAAAAGATTATTATCTGCTTGACAGCGATTCGGCTGACTGGGTCAGCGGTACGACCGAAGCCGTCTATTCCGGAAGCTACGGTTATTTTGACATCCCCGCCGGCTTTGACGGCTGGGTCCGCATCCCCTGCAAGAACTTCTTAAACGGCACGGCAACAAAGTCCGGCGAAGTGAAGAAAATCAAACTTTATCCGCGTCATCTGGGCGGCGATTACGGCACGCTGGACGTCGGCGAATTCGCTACGGTTGACAGTTTGCTGGATGCGAAGTATCTGAAAACCGCTAATATGGCTGCACCGGTTTTGCTTCGCGATGAATATTGCATTGAAAACGGTCACGAAGTCGGCGAAGTGATCGAAACGATCGATCCCGGCTGTACCGAAAACGGCAGCACGACCTATATCTGCGCCCATTGCGGTACGACCGTGACCGAAGAAATTGCGGCACTGGGTCACGACTATCAGGCAGTTGTGACGGAACCGACCTGCACCGAAGACGGTTATACGACTCATACCTGTTCCCGCTGCGAAGATTCCTATACGGATTCTCCTGTTGCGGCAAAGGGTCATGATTTTGTTGACGGCGAATGCACGGGCTGCGGCATGACCGAATGTGAATTTGAAGACCTGAGACTGGGCACGCAAACCCGTGCCAACGAAACCCGTCTGATCTTAAAACTTGCCAATGCGGCTGAAGAAGTTGAAAATTATCAGAACGTCGGTTTCATTGTGACCATTAACGGTCAGGAAACGAACTATTCTTTGGATGCGATTTACGATTCGTTCTATAACGACGGTCAGTTGGTCACTGTTGAAGACTTGAAGTGTTCTTATGTGTCCATCCTTGAAATCGGTGACATCAATGCCGCCGAAAGCGTGACCGCACAGGGATTCTACACTACGGGAGACGGCACGGTCGTATACGGATCGGTCAGAACGATCAAATAATTTCCGCTAAAGTTTTAAAACGTCGGGGTGCGAAAACGCCCCGGCGTTTTTCCTTTTGCATCTGTTTTTCAGGGCGTTGGGAATACCGTGGCCACCTTTGGATTTGAATATTCATTCTTGACAAAAATTTCTTCCGGTTGTATCCTAATAGCAGGAAAGGAACGGCTGTCAGCAAGCCGGGTGAACGTTATGCAGCAATTAGATCTTCAAAAACTGAAAAATAATATTGAAAGCCGCGCGGCGAAAAACGTCGCGGAAGCCAACGTCGGTGCGGCGGCAGTTGCCGTCACGCAGGATAACAAAATCGTTTATAAGGGCTTTTTCGGCGATATGACCCAGCGGAACGGTGAAAAAATCGGCGAAAAGACGATCTACCGCCTGGCGTCTATGACCAAGCCCATCACCTCGGCGGCGATCGGCGTTCTGTGGAGCCGTCACGCGCTGTCACTGGATGACCCGATCGAAAAGTATATCCCGTGTTTTCGTGATCTCCATATCCGCAATCTTGACGCGGACGGGAATATCGTGGATTTCGGCCCCGTTGAAACAAAACCCACAATCTTTCATTTGCTGACGCATACTTCCGGGATCGGCAGTGACACGGTCTCCGAACGCGCGTGGGCGGATTTTTCACAGGAAGATCTGGCTACGCTTGAAACCGCCATGCCGGTCTATGCGGCGGCGGGTACGGCGTTCGAGCCGTTTTCCCGTGAACTGTACAGCGGCGTTGAGGGGTTTGATATCCTTGCCCGTATCGTGGAAGTGGTTTCCGGCAAGCCGTATGGCGAATTTTTGAATGAGAATATTTTTGCGCCCTGCGATATGACCGACACGACCTTTGCTCCGACCGAAGAACAGTGGGCGCGGCTGATCACCATGCACAATAAGGTCGACGGCAAAAACGTTATCGGGGAAATGGAGCCCGGCAAGATTTTCGGAAATATCCCGGTCACCCATTTTTCGGGCGGCGCCGGACTGGCGGGCACCCTGCCGGATTATCTGCACTTTGCCGAAATGCTGTTGAACCGGGGCGAATACCGCGGTGTGCGGATCCTCGACGAGGACTATATTGCGCTGATGTCCCAACCGCATATTCCCGAAAATATGATGCCCGGCGGTCAGAAGTGGGGACTGGGCGTGCGCTGCATCATCAATGAGTATTATCCCGATCTGCCGGTCGGCGCGTTCGGTTGGTCGGGCGCTTACGGCACGCATTTTTGGGTCGATCCCGCTAACCGCATTACCGCGGTTTACATGAAAAACTGCCTGTACGACGGCGGCGCCGGCGCTAAAACGGCACAGGAACTGGAAAAGGACGTCACAGCGGCACTTTGCGGTGAATAAAAAAATATTGCAATTAAAAACGGACGGCATTTGCCGTCCGTTCATTTTTTATAGGGTTTTATTTCATCGGTCAGTCCGATCAGATAATCGGCGGAAAGATTGTAAAACCTGCAAAGACAAATCAGATCATCAATTTCCAATTCCGCCCTGCCGGCTTCAATGTGATTGTATCCCTGCTGTGATTTATTCAGAATTTCGCCGATCTGTGCCTGCGTCAAATCACGGTCTTCCCGTACATTTCGTATGCGTTCACGGTAATTCATAAACAAACCTCACAATGTTTATTATGATTATATTGTACTTTACTCACAATTTGAGTATTGACAATTACTCAAAAATTGAGTACAATGTAAAAAATGGAGGTATGTTTTATGAAAAAAGTGTTACGTTTTTGTGTTTCTTTCGGCTTGATTGTTATAATGGTGGTCGCCTCGACTCTTACTGCATCCGCGGCAACGAAAAATGCGAATTATGATTCCCTGGCTTCTTATATTAATAGATATGGTTTTTTGAATTCCGATGGTGAAAGAGTAATAAAATATACCGAGTATGGCGACACTTATGATCATACATACGCTTTCGTTGATCAGGGTGATTCAATTGCATGCTGTATGATGTCGGATTCCTCAGAATCGACACGCAACGATGAGATGATAGAAGTAACCATCAGTAAATACTCCTCGACGTTTGATTTGGAGTTTTTTGCAGTGTTTTACTCGGATGGAATTGAGAGGGACGACGCGTGGGTTTGTG
>JAZUFP010000113.1:0-20399 GCA_045640765.1 Acutalibacteraceae bacterium | reverse complement strand
AACTTCATATACCTTTTTATTGCCGAATTTTTCTTTGATCACTTCCGCCTGCTCTGCCGCGCGGTTATCCAGCCACACCACGGCGTTGCACAGCGGCGTTCCGTTCCCGTCGGTCAGGATCAGCGTTTCGCACTGGGTGTCGATCGACAGCGCGGTGATTTCCAACCCTTCCGCCACCTCGTCATAGGCCGCTTTGAAAAGGTCAAAATATTTTTCCGCCGGAAACTCGACCGTATCCCCCGAAACGATTAAAGTATAATCCTTCGTCGCGCTTTTGAGCAGTTTGCCCGTTTCATCGAAAACGGCGGCTTTCAGTGATGTGGTACCGATATCGGCGCCTAACAAATATTTCACTTTTTGCCCTCCCGTTCGTCGAATGCTTTACGGACGGCCGCCATCATTTCTTCGGTCATGGCGGCAGGATCGGGCGCTTTACAGATCGCGCTGGAAGACCCGGAAGCGTCCGCGCCGGCTTTGATGATATTATAGCAGTCGTTCCCGCAGCTGATGCCGGCACTCGGCAACACCATGATTTCGGGATTGATCTCTTTGACGAGTTTGATACACGCATCGACATATTCTCTGCCGACGGCAATGCCCGTGCCGATGAGTTCCGACGGTTCGGCAACCACAATATTGGGGTTCATTTCGGCAACGGCTTTGATCTCTTCCTCGGTATCAGCGCAGACGATGGTGGCAAGACCGACTTCATCGGCACGCGCGATCGCTTTTTTCAGCTCGTCTAACGTCAGTTTGCACTCGGCGTGATTGAGCATAACGCCTACCGCGCCGGTCGCTTTGACCGCTTCGGGCAGGATGGTACCCATGCCTCTTCCGACCGGGATACTGTCCATGTGCTGGGCATAAACGTGGATCCGCTCGGAAGTGTTTTCGGCGATCAGCCGCAGATCGGTCGTCTGAATATCCGCCAGCACGTCCATATCGTATTTCTGCGCCAGTTTATCGATTTTTTTCATCAGTTCCAGTAATTCTTCCCCGTACAGATAGGCCTTCGGCCCGAATTCAAAAAACGGGGTGGAAATATGATAATCCTTTACCATTGTGACAACTTCCTTCCGTGGTCGGTTTTGATTCTTCAAGAAACGGGGTCTGTCGATTCAGCAGACCCCGCTTCGGTAAAACGAAATAATTATCTCTTTAATTGCAGATCATAGTGCAGATCGTATGCTTTTTCTTCTTCGGTGAATTTATGACGGGTGTCGATAACTTCGCCGTTATTGAACTTACGGTCACCCACATCTTCGGTCGTGCCCATAACGGTCACGTTGACCTGTCTGCGGCGCGCCAACACATGGTCCCAGTCGATGAAATAGATATGGGCAAATCTGCCGCCGTCGATCTCGCCGTCTTTGAGGGTCAGGGTTTCGCTTCTGCCGAAGAAAACCGAACGCAGATGTCCGTCGGTATTCATGCTTGAAAAATCGCCGGGTTCGTCTACGTAACGGCCGTACTGCGCGTGGATCGGGCCGGGATGACGGTAATCACCCTCGTTCGTGTAATCGGGGATGAATTTACGCATGATGTCTAACAGGTCATGCTGTAAGAATTCCAAATCGAAACTGTCGATATCGTGCGAGCATTCCTGCACCATGACCGAGCAGGTCGTATGGTGCGAAACAACGCTGACCGTGCCGTTTTTGATGCCGGACGCTTCTACGATCTCCTTGACCTCTTTCGAGATGTCGTGGAAGGTCGGGATCCAGCCCCTGGACTGCAATTCGATTTCCTTTTGTACTACCTTAAATTCCATTTTTGATTCCTCCAAAAATTAATTACTTTTTATTCAGCCGTTCGCCGACGGCGCCGCCGGGATGAATGACGCCGAACTGTTCGTTCTGAAAACCGGTCTCTTCGATCAGCGCGTTTTGCAGTGCGTGAAAAATGACGCACAAAGCCGTGGACGAGGTGGTGCCCTGTGAATTGTATTTATCGGTCTCGCGGTTGACGTACTGTTTCAGAACAACGTCGGCATCCGCGGCAAGTACCGATTCCGTATTTTCGGTAACGGTGATGACCTTGATTCCCTTGGCTTTGCAGATGTCAAGCATGGGCAGCAATTCTTTCGTTTTGCCGCCGCGCGAAGCGAAAACCATTACGTCGCCCGCCTGCAAAAATCCCATTCCGCCGTGTACTGCCTCGGCCGGCGATATAAATTTTGCCGGCTGCTCGATGCAGCACATCAGATGCGCGAAATGCTGACAGATGATCCCTGAATGACCGTATCCCGAACAACCGATGCGCGGCGCGTTTTTCAGCAGTTCGACCGCGTCGGAATAACTTTTTTCGTCAAAGTATTCTTCCATCCGCGCAATACATTCGCTTTCGATGGAAAATACGCTTTTGGCCGCTTGTAATGCCGCTGTTTCCATTGCCGTTTCCATCCTTAAAAATCGGTGATCATCTGATCGCCGTAAACGTTTTTCCAGTCTTTTTCGAAGCCGGCCACCGCCGCGTCGGTCAGCGGGTGGGAAATCAGAGATTTGAAAATATCGGGAGCCACCGTGACGGCATGGCATCCGACCGAAGCGCATTCATTGACCTGCTGCGCGTTTTTGAAACTTGCCGCCAGCACCTTGCAGGGCAGCGCGTACTGATCGAACTGGTTGACGATTTCCGCCACCACGCCGACACCGTTGCCCGAAATGTTATCGATACGGTTGACGTAAGGGGCGACAAAATCCGCGCCGGCAACAGCAGACAGCAGCGCCTGCGCCGGGGTAAAGATCGCGGTCATCAGCACACCGACACCGAGTTTTTTCAGTTCTTTGGTCGCTTTCAGTCCGTCTTCCGAAATCGGCACTTTGATATAAAAATCACCACCGATGCGTTCCTGCATCAGTTTGCCTTCTTCAACGATCTTCTCCGCTTTGGTCTGTAAAGTCTGCGCGCAGAGGATCTTGTCCTCACCGATAATGGCACGGATATCGCAGAGGCGGCCGTAAAAATCCGTACGCTCTTTTGAAATGATGGACGGATTCGTGGTAACACCCGCCAGGGGATAATATTCGTTGATGTGACGGATCGCTTCCAGATCCGCCGTGTCGGCAATGTAGATCATAACTTAACCTCACCTATTCCTTTTAATTAATTGGTTTATTAATTTCTCTTGCAACACCGGAACAAATAGCCGCATCCGCAACAGCATTTGCGACTGCCTTTCCGACTCTTTTATCAAACGCTTTCGGTAAAATATAGTCGGCTTTCAAATCCTTATCACTCACAAGTCCTGCGATAGCATAGGATGCCGCATATTTCATTTCATCGTTGATATCGCTCGCCCGCACATCCAATGCACCTCTAAATATTCCAGGGAATGCCAAAACATTATTAATTTGATTTGGAAAATCGGATCTTCCCGTACCGACTACTTTTGCACCGGCATTGATAGCCAAATCGGGCATTATTTCCGGAATCGGATTAGCCATCGGAAAACAGATTGCATCCTTGCTCATCGACTTGACCATATCTTCCGTTACAACATTCGGCGCAGAAACGCCGATAAACACATCGGCACCCGTCATTGCGTCAGCAAGTGTCCCCGTTTTATGCAAAAGATTTGTAACCTTTGCGATTTCTTCCTGTGCCGAATTGTTATTTTTATCGCCTTCGCAAATAATTCCGAATCTGTCACAAAAAGTGAGATTTTTTACCCCAATATTCATCAAATGCTTACCAATGGCAATACCGGCAGACCCCGCTCCGTTAATAACAACCTTGACTTTATCAATATCTTTTTTTACAAGTTTTAATGCATTGATTAAAGCGGCGGCAACAACAATCGCCGTGCCATGCTGGTCATCGTGGAAAACAGGAATATCGCAAATTTCTTTTAAACGCCTTTCAATTTCAAAACAACGAGGTGCGGAAATATCTTCAAGATTTATTCCGCCAAAGCTGTAAGAGATATTTTTGATTGTATTTACTATTTCATCGACATCATTTGTTGAAAGACAAATCGGGAAAGCATCAACATCTGCAAATTCCTTAAAGAGAACGCATTTTCCTTCCATAACCGGCATACCTGCCTTAGGTCCGATGTTGCCGAGCCCCAAGACTGCAGAGCCATCGGTTATAACCGCTACGATATTGCCTCTTCTTGTATATTCGTACGATAATTCGGGATCATCTTTTATTTCAAGACAAGGAGCTGCGACACCCGGAGTATATGCCAATGAAAGCATATCGCTATCATTAACTTGAACTCTTGCGGTCACCTCTATTTTTCCGTTAAGTTTTTTATGTAAATCCAGTGATTTTTCGCCTATACTGCTCATTTTGATTTCTCCAAAAGCATATCATTCAGATTAGTGTATTTAATTTGAGTTCGCACTCTTTTAAAAATCCCTGCCATTCCTCCCTATTTATAAAGGGATTTTCTCGACTACTAGCCGTTTATATTTTCGCGATGGATATGAATAGCCCGTTTATTTCAATATAAAATATAATAAAGTTCATCTATTGGTTTTGATACGAAATCATACTCATAAACGCCTGCTTTTCATTTTGAAAAACGCCGACACCTATCCCTGCCAACAATGCAGCGCCAACCGCACCTGCCGACTGTCCGTTAACCACACTAATCGGGATTCCCAATATTTCAGAAACAATATTCACGCAGACTGCAGAATTCGTGATTCCGCCGATCATTGTGATCTGATCTGCTATCAACCCGCACTTACGCAAAAAATTCAAATTGTCTTTCAGCATTTTTGCGGCTCCCTCAATAATTGCACGGGCGATATCACAGGAGGAAGCATTTGGATATTTTTCAAAATCGTCATCAGTAAAATCAAATGTCACACCATTACAACCAAGCGAGGATTTTTCGGCCAGACGATCAAATTCCGTATGCGTAATTTTACCAAAATAATTTTCGCGACGTGCATCAATCTTTTCACTGACCGAAGTCAACGACTTCATTACGCAATAAGGTGCCCCATCCAGCATAAAACAGTCGACCAAACCACCTGTGGAAAGTGCAAGCTTACGTGAAGAAACCGGAAAGAACTCAACCCAGGAAGTACCACAGGAAAGCAGCATTTGTCCCTCGTCAAAAACTCCGGAACCGAGTGCGCCGGAAGGATGGTCAAAACTCCCCAGTACGATCTTGGTATTTTCAGTTAAATCAAGTTGACGAGCAATTTCAGATTTTACTGTACCGATTATCGTTCCTTTATCAAAAATCGGCGGCAGATTCTTATTGGCAATTCCCAACCGTTCCAACAATGGCAGATGATAAGACTTCTTTTCCTGATCCATCAAAAACGACGGTGTCCCCATCGAAACCGAAATGCCCCAACTCCCAGTCAAAACATAATTCAAATACTCTGCACTCATCGTGACTATTTCCGTTCGGTCAATCAGTTCCGGCCGATGCGTTTTAATCCACGATAAATACGCTGCCGGGAAACTTCCGCTGATCGGCCAGCCGACCCGCCGATAAAACTCATGTTGTTCTTCCTGCGAAAAAAAAGAGTTGAAATCCAAATCGGGAACTTTAGTTTGCCAACCGATGATCGGTGTAACCGGACAACTGCTTTTATCCAATAAAATAAGATTTCCACTGGCACAGCAAGAACAAATAGCCAGCACTTCGGACTTTCTATCGAGCGTTGAAGTTAATTCTTTTATGGCCGAAAAACAAGTTTTTAAGAATAAATCCGGATCCAGCAGCTTTTTATTATTTTCAAAATAATAAGTAAACTTTTTATCCGTGATATGCAAGATCTTTCCCGTTTCATCCAGCAAGGTTCCTTTAACCGCAGACGTTCCAATATCCAATCCGATTAAACAACCCATTATTTCCCACGCACACTTTCAATTAAATTCCTGGCATTGTTATAGAAAACATCCTCAATATCCGCACGGGTCAGACCGCAGCGTTCGGAAGCGCGGCGGAATGCGTCGATTTCCTCATACATGAAAAAGGTGATCTTTTCGGCATCCGCGCCATCGATCTCACGCATATTTTTGTCACCCGACACATCACCGTAAAGCCCTTTCGGCACACAGTTCACATAGATCCCGTTTTCGGTAATGCGTTTGTTGCGCATACGCAGAATTGGCATATCGCTGCCGAACAGGATCCGCTTTGGACCGACCGTTCTGATCAGTTGTTCAAACACGCGGTCATTGGTATTGGCGGAAAAATCGAAAAGCATATTCTTAGTTTTTTCCCTAATGACTTCGAACGCGTTTCCGACATCTTCGTCACAATAGGCACGGCCAACGTGCGCGATGATCAGTTTGACCTGCGGATATTTCTCTTCAATTTCCACCATCTGTGCCAAATTGACGAGGTCTTTTAGACGACCGTGACGCGGAATGTGCAGCATCAAGATTTTTCCGTGGCGGTTAAGCACTTCCAGTTGATGATGCGGAATAAAGTCAAAAATACGAATTTCGCTTTCCGGAATATAGTTCGGTGAAAAATTCAGATACACTTTCGCGCCTAAGAAATCGCCGTCCAGCAATCTTTTTTCGAATTCTGCAGTACTCCATTCCGGCGATGACAAAAACAGCGCGGGCAAATCATGCTCTGCGGCCTTATCGTGGATATATTTGTTGGCCCGATCAAAATCAACCCCCAGGCAGCATCCGGGGAAGATCATAGGAATGACCTTTTTGCCGGGGAACATGGTTTCATATACCGACAAATGATCTTCAATCGGATTTTCCGCGGCCACCAGATCCGGCCAGGAAACGGCGCGTTTCGGTGCATTGTTTTGATGATAAAATTCATTCAGCCAGACGTGCGAATGGATATCAATGATCTTATTCGGTAAAAAGTCCCTGATATTCTTTTCGTAAAATTCAATATCTACCGGTTTCATATCAATCAGTTTTTTCATTTGATTTCTCCCTATTATCACCGTTTTGATCTGCTCTTTCTGATCACTGGTTTTCTTCCGCTGTTACATCCAGAATTTGAGAATAAATCCGATCCGGATCGCCGTTGGCGTTTTTACCTTCACGCCAGAGTTGTTTCATTTTTTCATAAATCTCATCGGGGACTTCTTCGGTAATTATAGTACTTTTCGGTACCAGTTGATCCCCTGCCACTTCCGGAGTGGTGCAAGCGTGATCGTTGCGATAGGCATCACGTTCTTCCTTATTACGCAGGTTCGGCACTTTGACCGGTGCGTTGCCGTTCAGCACGCTTCGCCATGCCAGAATACCGCAGATACCCATATCAACCGCGGTATAAACATCAATAGACCACTTGCCGTCCGGTTTGCCCAAAATCTTTTGGATGAAGAAATAGGTCGAATAGAAATCACTGCCACCATGGGTCGGGAACTGTTCGACCATATCAGGACGGATATCACTGACCGGATCGCACTGTTGCCATGTGCCTTCGCAGAGTTTTTCACCTTCCTGATAATAATTAAAGGTTTTATCACCGCTGAAACGGGCACTTTCCATCGAGCCCTTATCGCAGTATAACAAATACGCGTTACGGGGGGGCTCGCGTTTCAGATCGCCGTGGATACTTTTCACAACCGCACCATTATCCAACGTGACCATTTCCACACCGACGGTGCCTTTTATTCCCGTCCTTTCAAACATTTCCTTGTTTTGAGCGGTTTCAAACCCGATGACCTGGACCGGGTGTTTACCGGTGATGGTCAGGATCGGCCCCAAACTGTGGGTGCAATAGAAGGTCGGGTGCATCCGGTTACGCCAATGGTTTTTATCCCCGTAACTGATCTGCGGCCAGATGGAGGAACAGTCGTGGATGTATTCACCCTCGGCATAAGAAACCTCACCGATTTCCCCTTTCAGATAGGTTTTCCACATCTCAAATGTATCTTTCATATAACAATAGTTTTCAGCGTAAGCATAAACCTTTCCGCTTTCCTCAACCGCTTCAATCAGTTCAACTGCCTGTGCCATGGTTTCACACGGCAGTACTTCAGACATGACGTGTTTACCGGCTTTCAGGCATTTCACGGCGAACGGGGCATGCTCGTTGGCATAGTTTGCCAGTACGACTGCGTCCATATCGTGCTTGATGAACTCATCAAAGTCAGTATAGTAGGAAATCCCGTTCAGGCCCAGTTCTTCCGCCTGATGTCGAACGTTTTTGAGTGCCGGTTCAAACATATCGCAGATCGCGACCAATTCCGCATCGTCCCGGTAAACCATCAACACGTCGATCATGGTTTTTCCTCTGTACGCACCCATTACACCAATTTTCACTTTCATAAAAGCGCTTCCCTTCATGTTAATAATATTTGATAGTATACCGCCCGCTTCACCCTTCAAACAAAGAATAAATAGTACGGTTCGGCGATACAGCTGGCAGTTGTTTTTTATATACCCTGTTCACCATTCCGTTATAATCAGATTCAAGAACCAAATTATAATCCTTTTGAGCATTAAAACCGAACATTTGTCCATTTATCAAAATAACTTTTGCGTTCCGATTGAAAAACAATGGGTTTTGCGCCCGGATATCACCAATGCCGCAGGAAAATCCAAATACCGTTGTTTTTCCATTATGTACCGTTTGGATCGCCGTTCCGGGTCCCTCGACCTTAAAGCCAAAAACAGTCAGTACGGAATGATCGTTCAGCACTTCCACATCCGCACGTTCCGGATTCATATTCCACGCAAAAACGCGCTGTCCGTGAAATTCAAACGGAATCATATTACAAAATTCCGGTTCATACCCTTTTCGTCCGATAATACAATCGTGCGAATAGGTACCGACCGTGCAGGCGCAATTGTCTAAATAAACCGTGCTGCCCGCCGTCGTATTGAAATACAGTGCCGCTGTTTGTGTGTGTAAATCTTTCAAAACGACATCCCGTTTGGCGGAATGGCAAAACAGTCGAAAATGACCATAAAACTGTTCAAACGCATACAGATGCTCCGCAAAAAACGGACTTTCACTATCCTCATTCAAACAAAACAGTGAATCGGCTTCCCCACTGATCAGTTTTTCTCCTGCAAAAAAATCACAGAACATAAAGTCAATTTTCCGAACTGTTTTTGGAACGGTGATACGACCGTTCACATAGTAATGTCCGCCACCGAACAAAATAATTTCTTTCCCGCTGTTCACGGCATCCTGAATTGCCCCAGTACAGTCAGTCACGCCGTCGGCGACAGCTCCATACGCCTCGACTAAAGCGAAGTTGTTTTCCGTGACATCAATGTCTTTCGGGATCGATATATCCTCATCCAGAACAATATGATGTTTAGTATTCCCGTTCTCGAAAATTTCACCGCTATTATCCACAGTATAAACGCTATTACCGGAAGTATCAGAAATCTGTCCGTTCTCAAAAAGCGTATACAGTCCGCAATCCGGAATAAAACCGTATTTTTGCACCGAATTGACCGATATATTTCGAAAAGTCGCCACACCGCCGCCGATTCTCACAGACGTTCCGGAAATCGCATCCAAAGAAATATGTTCAAATGCGCAGACCGAAGATTTACGCGAATAAATTCCGGTTTCAAAACCGCTGATCTTAATATTTCTGAAAACGCCCTCACTGCCGCAGGCCAATTGCAGACCGGTATTCCCGTCCGCACCCTTCAAAGTTATATTTTCCACCCGTCCGGAATTGTTGGCGATAAAACGCACCGCCACCGCTCCGGCATTACCTTTGCCGCAATCAATCGTCAGATCAGTCAGGGTGTTCAACTGTGATACGTTTGAAACTTCGGTATGAAGGCAATCCGGATTATTGATAAAACTCAATACCGGCTTTGTTCCCTTTGCAAAACCGTCACAATGATCTATTAATTTGATAACGGTTTCTTCCCTGCTTTCGCCCACGATATGGATTCCGCGTGTCAATTCGTATCCTGGTTTTGATAAAAAGATGTTTTTAACATGATCAAAAGTATAGGTAACCGTATCGCTGACAAGATAAGTTCCCTTCGGAAAAAAGATAATTCTTCCATCTGGCACAAATTCGGGCCAAATCACATTGACTGTCAGATCGCTTTGTATTCTTGTTTCAAAGCCGATGTAAACATCTTTTTCACCCAATGTATGCAATTTCTTTTCCGTTTCCCGAACGCTTTGAATTTCACGGATCAGCAAATCGTCAAAAACTTTTCTTAACGCCTCGGTACAGTCGGTTTTTCCGGTATTATCGGCGAAATACGGTGCCTCGGTCACATCAATTACTTTTTCAAAGGTCACTGGATATCTCATTGTTTTTTCTCCTAGTATAATATAGTAAAGGTTACACGTCTCTTCTTTATCTTTGACGCAATCTGCGAAATAATTTATACTGGCTTAATGTCGGCAATCACAGATCGCAGTTGCTTGATAAATTTGGTAAAAGAGGAAGCGGTCAGTCTGCCTTCCGGGTTGCCGTTCAGACTGTATTGGTATTTGGTTTCGCCGCCTTTGGTGTATGAAAGAATGTCGGTTGCGCCCGTTTTGGACGAGGTTACCGTAATGGTCAAATCGGCTTTGGCGTCGGTTTTATGAACATCATAATCCGAAAAGCAAAGACTGACAAAAGTCTGGTAAAAATTCTGGAACGCGGCGGCATCCAGTTTTGTTCCGTTGCAGTGGATGATATAGGTTTCGGCGGCGTCTTCCGCGTCATCATATTGAATGCTGAAATCATACTGTTTTCCTTCCAGTTCAACTTTGAACTCAGAAACTGTATTGATCGAACGCAGATAAATCATCCGGTTGTAAAAACTTTCCGAAGTGTAATCCAAGAACGGGATCGCGTCAATGCTCACTTTTTTGATCATGGTACTGTCATCGGCAATGACAGCGCAGGATTCATTATCCGTCTTGGCGATTTTATAAGTGCGGGTCTGTTTGCCGCATTTTATCGTTATGGTCCAGTCCGGCCGATCCAGTCCGACTGCCTTTAACGAATCGGCGGATATGTCAAATGAATAGGCACCTGAAACCGCCATTCCGTCGGAAAACAAGGGAAAGACCTGATCAACATGGTCGGCGGTACGTTTTACGGGTGAAACGATTTTATAAGGCAAATATGCTGAAAGTTCGGAATTGTTGTCCGGCTGGATCACGACGGGAACTTTGAAGTTTTTACCGTCAAGTATCAGACTGTCAAACGAGATCAGCTTTCCCGATTCATCAGTGTACTTATTCTTTTCATCTTTGAATGTCATAGCGGAAATTTGAGAATCGTCCGCCAAATCCAACAAATCAAAATCCAATGTGTCTGCAATGGCGGTATCAACCAAATAAATTTGATTCAAATCAGAAAGTTTTAAATAAGTACCGGTATGATCGGGGGATTCCGTGCCGATCAAAACAGATCGTTTTCCGTGTTTTCGGGAGGTTGCGTCGATCTGAATGACGGGATCGTCCAAACCACACTCAGCAGACGATTTTTCGGTTATTTCCCGGATCGCACTGATCTTTAACGCCGTTTCGGCGATTTGACCGACCGAATAGGAATCGACATTTTCTTTTGCAATTCCGTCAATATACCAACTTTGCGTGTTTGCTGATTCGTCTTTTTCGGAATACAGTTTTACAGTTTTATTATGACTGCGGACCGTGATCACTTCAAAATCATCAGCGGAATAATCCAGTACTGATATATCCGGAAAGTTTGTTTCAGAAGATGTTTCTTCTTTTTTCGGAACCAGTTTGATGACGGCAAGTGTTCCGCCCACCAGCACTCCCACTGCCAATAATCCTAATATTACGGCCAGTAATTGCTTTTTCTTTCCTGTTTTCCGGGCTTTGTCATGATGCTCGGCGGGCGCATCGAAAATCGTGGCGGAATCGGGTGGATTGATTTGATTTTCCGGGATTTTACTCATTATGCATTTCTTCTCCTGATATAAATGATCACGCCAATCGCCAGCATGGCAACAGGCAGCAGGATCATAAATACCCATTTGATCAAATTGGTTTTGCTTTCGGTTACTTTTCCGGCAAAACTTTCCTTTGTGATGGTTTTTGTTACAAAACTGATATCGGAATTTTCAACGCCTGCCGCAAGATCAGCGGCGATCATGGAAATTTCTTTATTGGCGGTATCTTCCTCTGTCCACTGTGAATCAATATAATCGGCACTTGAAAAGGCGATCACGTGGCTGTATATCGGATTATTATCCGAATCAAAGTCTTCTTTATCAGATTGTACCACACTGAAATACTGTCCGAGATCCTTTTCGGTGTATTGATTCCATGTGGCTCTTACGCCCACCGGAGCGATTGCGGCGGCTTCATCAGTTTGTATCAGGGCGTTGACAGTGACAGCTCCCTCAGTTGCTTCGGTCGAAACAAACGGCACATTATTTCCTGTAATGCAGAAAGATAAATCGGCACTGGCTTCCGTTTCGGCCGGGAACAGGGCCATCGTACAGGGATCGTCCGGTGCTCGGCTCTGTTCATTCGTTTCAAATAGGATTCCCTCTTTGGCTTGAATACCCCATTCCATGAGGAAATCATAGAAGTTGGGAACGGCAGGGCAGGAAACGTCTGCGAAAAACAGCAACCCTTTGCCCAGTTTGCCGTTGTTATCCAGATATTCCGAAAGCACATTGAGTTCTGCTCCGATAAAATCGACTGTCGGGGCGGCGATCACGACCAGATCGGTTTCTTCCGGAATAGAAGCGATGATGGAATTGCTGTTCGTATTGACCTCATAATTATTATCTTTCAACAACTGGACAAACGATGCGGTTCTGTCTGTCGCGGAATGCCCGGTCAAAATCAGCGCATTTTTGGTTTCCGTGTTCATCGCATAGGCGATAGCACCGGTCAGCGCGGTTTCGATTTTGTTGCCGCTGACGGTGTAGGAACCGTATCCGTATGCCGCATATCCGTTTTCGTCTGTAAGATCATAAATGTCCTTGAATCCGATTTTTTTCCGGCGCTCGTTTTCACCGTTGCCGGTTTTGTGGACGGCAGAAACAATAATATCACCATAGGACAGATTCATGTCCCCGTATTTTTGTGAAACCGCGGTAAACGCCGTGCTTTGCGGGTCAATGAAATCGACGGTAATACGGTCATTATAATCATGGTATCGATTGATCAATTTGACCGTTTGAGAATAATAATCGTCGGCTCTATCGCCCGAAGCGTTATAAAGATTTTCACCGTAATACGCCATATAATCAGCATAATTATCTTCGCCGGCGCAGACCGTAACGGTGATTGGAAGATTGATTTTTTTGATGTATTCAAGGTTTTGCGCGTCGATCGTGTTAACGTGTTCCGGCGAAAGATCAAATTGCAGGTTAAAGCGGTCAGAAAGGGACAGTATCAGCCAGTTAAACAAAATCAGCACGGCAAGAACGATCGCCGTTATCGCCAACGAATAACTGCCGTAGCGGACGAGAAACTGATTTTTTAACCGTTTTCCGCGGTGATTTTTTAACATTCGGAAAAAAGTTTCTTTCGGTTCAGGTGTTTCGGGATCGCTAAAAACGAATTCCGCATTTTCTTCGGCGCCGGTGGTCATTTGGGTATCAAATGAACTGTATTCCGGATTGGATTTTATATTGTTGCTCATTTTCCGGTTCCTCCTTACGCCCATCTTCTTCTGTCAAGAGAACGTACTGACAGAAACAGAAACGCCGCGATAATACTGATGAAATAGACCACATCTGAAACCGAGAACATTTTTTCGCTGAAACTGTCAAACGCAGAGATAAATGCCGCTTTTTCCGCAATGGCAGAGAGCCAGCCGACCTTTATCAACGAGGCAAAGGTAGACATATAAAGCACGATGAAATTTACCACGATGGAAAGGATGGCGGCAATGACCGTGCTTTCAGTCAAGGAGGAAATAAACATCCCGATCGCGATCAAAGCGCCGCCCAGCAAAAGCATTCCGAGCAGCACATATACATAGGGAAGAATGTTGATCGAAACATAGGCGACAACGATAATTTCAAAAATGACTGTCGGCGCGAAACCCAATGCGAAAATCGCAAGCGCGGCGAAGAATTTGCCCATGACGATTGCCGACAACCGGACCGGGCCTGTCAGCAGGGTCTGATCGACTTTCTGACGGCGATCTTCACTCATCAACCGCATGGTGATAAACGGCATGGAAAATACGACGATGATCATCATGGCGGAAATAATCGAACCGACATCGGTCGCACCGTAACTGTACATTTCTTTGAAATACAGTCCTAAAAAGAAATAATACGCCGCAAGATAGATATATCCGACGGGCGTGGTGAAATACGCCTTGAATTCCCGTTTGAATACTGCCGTCATTCCGTGTCACTCCTTTCGGCAGAGTCATCTTTCGAAACATTATTGTTCAGCAAAAACCGTGCTTCGTCGTTTCCGGCAGTGCCGGTCAGACGCAAAAACACCTGTTCCAGTGAAAGGTCACTCGTGGTTAGAGAAAGCAGGGTATCATTCCGTGCGGCGGCGCAACGTGAAATTTTTCCGCGCAGATCGGTATGGGCGTTTGGAATAATGCTGAAATCGTATGTATCCGGCTCAAAACTGCCCAGCGAATCAACGCTCTTTACACCGTCCAGTTCCAGCAGGGCGGAAAGCATTTCGGCTTCGTTGCACTCGATCCTTGCGATCAATGCGTGACTTTCGGAAAGTTTTGCCGCCAGATTTTCCGGGGTGTCATCAGCAATGATCTGACCCCGGTTGATGATAATAACCCGGCGGCAGACTGCCTGGATTTCCGAAAGAATATGCGAGGACAGAATGATGGTGTGATTTTTCCCCAGCAAGGTAATCAGATTGCGGATCTCGATGATCTGCGTAGGGTCCAGCCCGACCGTCGGCTCGTCCAGAATCAGCACATCAGGATTTCCGACCAGTGCCTGCGCAAAGCCGACGCGCTGCCGGTAACCTTTGGAAAGATTTTTAATAAGCCGTTTTTGCACGCGATCAATTTTTAACAGACGCATAATTTCATCGATATGTGCCTTTTTCGGGAATTTTACCCGTTTGAAATCATAAATGAAATTCAGATATTCCCGTACGGTCATATCCATATACAACGGCGGAAGTTCTGGTAAATATCCGATCCGCCGTTTGGCTTCAAGCGGATGTTCTACAATATCAAATCCGTCAATTTCCACTTTGCCCTGTGTCAGGGAAAGGTATCCCGTCAGGATGTTCATGATGGTTGATTTGCCGGCGCCGTTCGGTCCGAGAAAGCCGATCACTTCACCTTTTTCAATCGAAAAACTGACGTTATCGACAGCGAGATGAGTGCCGTACCGCTTGCTGAGTCCGACAACTTCTATCATTCATATTCCTCCCATATTATTTGCCTATAATATCGTCTTCATTTGGTCATCAATAATATCGGCAATCCACTGATGACCAATTTCGTTGGGGTGACAACCGTCAATGGTCATCGTACGGTAATCAAATCCCCCGGCATGATAAAGATCAATGACCGGAATTCCGTATTCATTGCCTGCCGCAAGAATAGCCGTCACATAATCCGAAAGCCGTTGACCGTTAAAATTCAACTGATCAGTCGGATGTTCGTTCGAAGTCTGGTACGTTGCGCCACCGGAATAGTTTCCTATTCCGTTATGCGGATAGGGTGTCATCAGAAATGTGATATGGTCCGATCTGTTTTGAATGATATAACAGCAGATTTCTTTGAGGGCGTTAACGAAATAACTGTTATCTGTTTCATTGTCGGGCGGGATTATCGGTCGATCAGACCAGAAATAATCATTGGTTCCGCCGAAAACGAAAGCAACATCAGCGTCTAAAATCAAGGACATACGATCAACAAACGAGTTCCCTTCTTTTCGGCACGAACCCGCTTTCGCAAGCAGCGTTCCCGGAATTCCGCAGTTTTTCTCATTCCATCCGTATGCCGCACAAATAAGCGTTGAAAACCGTTTTGTCGGATCGGTCAGGCAACTGCCGAATGTAATACTGTCCCCCAAAAAAGCAGCTGTTTTCATCTGATTGCACCCGCTTGTCCAATAGGTTTTGGCAAATATTCGGTACAATTCCGCAAATCCGCAATACATGACATCTCCGCATACGTTTTTTCATTCACGGGGATGCCATCCCGTTTAATTTTTTCACGGGAAAGCCATTCTTTTTCACCATGCGTGAAAATACGTTCCTGCCCCTCGGCTTTGTCCGAATCACGCAGTTCCCGCATAAACGTGGAAAGACGATCTTCCAAATGCGTTTTATCGCCGAACATACCGTAATCGACCGCCATAAAGAAGTGGCACAAATCGGAACGACCGGGTGTTTTTGAACAATAATTGGAGGTGATGCCATCGGAAAGAATTGCAGTACAAATTTCACAAAGCATCGCAAATCCATATCCTTTATATCCGGAAGTTACTTCTCCTGCGCCGCCCAACGGCAGAATACCGCCGCCGGTTTTAGCGATAATGTTTTGTAGTACACGAGTGGCATCGTTACAGGGCTGTCCTGTTTCATCCAACGCCCAGCCATCACGGATCGTACCTTCCCGTTTCGCGTAAACTTCTAATTTCCCGCGCGGAACGACCGTCGTCGCCGCGTCAAAGGTAAACGGAATCGGAGTGGCAGGCATGGAAAATGCAATCGGATTGGTGCCCAACATCGCCTGCCGTCCGAAAGTCGGTACCATAATAGCTTCGGTATTGGTCATACAGATACCGATCAATCCTTCTTTCACCGCCATGCGGGTATAATACCCGGCAATACCATAATGATTGGAATTTCGTACAGTAACCATACCGACGCCGGATTCTTTTGCCTTTTTAATGGCAAGCTCCATACAGTCGGTCGCAAGCAACTGTCCCATAAAATCATGACCGTCAACCGTCGCGGACAGAGGCGTTTCCTTCAATATTTCCGGCTTGGCATCCAGTTTCACATAGCCCTTTTCGATTTCTTGATGATATCGAACGAGACGTTGTATTCCGTGCGATTCAATGCCGCTTAAATCCGCATCAAGTAAAACATTTGTAATTTTCACGCTTTGTTCTGCTGAAAATCCATAGCTTTCAAAAACTTTTCGGCAAAACATTTCTGTCTCGGAATAAGAAAGATGTTGATATCCCATTATATTACTCCTAAAAATATTATGATATTTCAAAAACCTGAAAGCCCATCATATTACCGAACGCCTTTATCTCTTTGATATCCGCCTGATAAACCATGGCGGAATGATGAGTTCCACCCAGCATAGAATATTCCTCAAGGAATTCGGCAAGAGGCTTACAAGGTTTAAACCAACCCTGTGTGTTTCTGCCGTATGCTCCTCTTTCAAGCCCTACATCAAGGATTTCGCCCTCAGTTACGATCATATTATAACCCTCATCCATAGGTGCCAAATTAACATAGACAACCTTTCCGGGACGGTAACAGTTATACATTCCGACCGTGTTTCCGCATGAATTATAATGAAAACACATATCAGCAAGCAATGGTTTCCAACGGGCAAGATTTGGATTACTTTCTGCCATGTGGCTTAATAAAATCACATTCTGTTCCCAATCCGGACAAAACATTTCGGCGAAAGTCGTATCGGGATAAACGCTTATTAGTGCACCGACCAGACCTGCCGTAAGAACATCTCCCTCTCCGGCATACCCTTTACGCCGTTCCATCATTTTGCAGCACTCAATAAACGGCATTTTGGGCATACCGCACGTATCCAAGGTCAAAAAATTAACAGTACACGCATCAAGCTTTTCTTCTTCCATCCATTTGCGAATGGCAAGTCCAGAACGGGTAGCTTCCTTATATTCAGGCAAAAATGTAATCACCGAATTATACTTTATGGTGTCCGATTTTATTTCGCTGTCAATTTCACTTTCGGAAATCACGGAGAGGTACTTATTAACAATTTCAGGTGTCATATATACAACTTCGGCACCTATCTGCTTTTTATAATCTTCATCCGAAATCAAAAAATCTCCCATACCGGTAAACGAACCGCCAATAGATCCTATTCGTTCGTTTCTGTATTTTTTCACACACGCGCTTGCTCGACACAATCCAACTACTCGGGAAACGACATCGCTATGAAAGGCATGTCCAGCACAAATATGAAAGGGTATATGTCTTTTTTTAAGCATACAACACATATCCTGAACACCGTGAATACCGTGATCATTATCAATACAGTTTTTATAGCCAGCAGTTTTTATGAGTTCATAATCAGGCGTTGTATCAAGAATAATGATCGGAGCTTTTAGATTTGTAAGTGCATCAATGGATTCAAGAGAGGGTGAATAAGCAAGATGCTGTGTAATAACCGCATCGACATCCAAATCGTTGAATTTTTTGACTGCCCTGTCAAACTCTGATTTAACCCGACAGATTTCATCCGCTAAAATAACCTCGATATTCTGACTTTCTATCATTTTTACAAGTGTATGCATGTATTCAACAAGTGGTGTTCTGTCCTGATTATTATCGTCATAAAGCTTAATGTAAAACGGCAAATAGCCAACTTTTATTCTATTCATTTATATGACCTCCAAATTTCGAACAATTTATTATTAAATCACAATAAACAGTATAACTTATATCAATGCGTGTTTGAAAACAAATGATTTATCACCAATTCACCTGCCATCTTTTTTTATATGAAGCAGAAGTATCGGAATTTGTTTTATGGCATACGTTTTCGGAAAGTTGCATTTTTGAATTCAGTTCACGATCAAAAAGTACCTGATCCAGCGGAAGTTTAACTTCCATATTATTATTCCACTGGGAATAATAAGCCGCATTTGAAATAATCAGCTCATTTAGTCCCTCATATCCGGGCGAAAGCAATTCTTCACCGTAAAGAACTGCATTTGCAAAATTTTGCAATATTCCTTTATGAGAAGGATCCGGATGATCCTGTTTGAACTCTTTGCACTCATATTCTACTGCGGCAAAACTCTGCTTCTCGCTTTTAATCACAGTATCTAAATCTCTTTTAAGACGCCACCATTTAAGTTGTCCGTTTTCAAGCACCATTTTACCGCAACTGCCCGAAATTTCAAGTCTGTTTGTCCCTGGATATTCACCAGTCGAGATCATAAAAGCGCCGGTTGCACCGTTATTATAACGCGTGAAGATGGTTGCGTCATCCTCCACTTCTATTTTGTGGTATTTACCCACATCACAAAACGCGGTAACACTTTCAGGCATACCGCAAATCCATTGCCAAATATCAAGATTATGAGGTGCCTGATTCAAAAGCACGCCGCCGCCCTCGCCTGACCAAGTGGCTCGCCAATTTCCGCAATCATAATATTCCTGTGTTCTAAACCAATTCGTTATGATCCAAACCGTTCTTTTCAAATCGCCCAACTGTCCGCTCTTTACAATTTCTCTTGCTTTTTGAAATAGCGGATTGGTACGTTGGTTGAACATGATTGCAAAGACCTTGCCCGATTTTTCGGCAACCTCATTCAATTTTATGACCCTCGATGCAGAAATATCCACGGGTTTTTCCAGCAACACATGAATCCCTTTTTCAAGCGCCTTTATCGCGAAATCAGAATGTAACGGATGCGGCACCGCAATAACGATTGCATCAAGAATATCTGCAGACAACATTTTTTCATAATCAGAAAACATTTGTATTTCTTTATGTTTTTCCGAAAAAGAAGTCGTTTTTGTTTCATCAATATCACATACGGCAATAAGTTTCAGACCGCTGATTTCACCGTTGGCAATGCTGTTCGCATGGGCAAAACCGATATTCCCTATCCCGACCACGCCTACTCTAATGCTCGACATATACGCCTCCCTCTGATTTCTTTGGTCAAACACTCATTTATCCTAAAAATGCAATAATCAGATTTTTGCAATATGATGCTGTAATTACATTAAGTACTTATCGTAAAAATCCATAACGGGTATTAACCATAGCATAATCACCTTATTATTTTAATATTTTTCCTGCTTGTTCCGTTAATGTTTTCCGTATATTCCAAATCCGTTAAAAAAACGGATGAGAAATAACATTCACGGTATATGTTAGTGCCCAAGAATTATAACAAAGAGTATCCCCGATTTCGGCATATACCCGATTATTTACTTCCAATATCGGTGCTTCCAATTCCTCCAAACGATCAACCTCGCCACAGAGATATTTCATGATGCGCTGTTTTGCATGAATAAGGCGCTGTTTAATGCCACCCAACCGAAGATCAATAATATCAAAACCATGCGGTTTGTTTTCCCACATCCACTGCTTTTCAAAAGCAGTATAAAAATCCTGCAAACGGCTGATATTTTCGTCATACACCGGCAGCAGTGATTCCAACGCCTTGCGGTCGCCCGACTGATAAGCATTTCGGGTTTTGACCCCGATCTCATATTTAACTTCCATCAGTCGGCAAAGCCGATACAGCGTTTCAAAAATCACACCGTAGGTTTTACTATTCCGCAGTTTTTCCAACTTTTCGGCGCAGGCGGCATACCGCACCGCCTCCGTACCGTT
>JAZUFP010000112.1:0-6484 GCA_045640765.1 Acutalibacteraceae bacterium | reverse complement strand
GTCACAAGATAGGCCGTTACCGCGGGCAATTCCACCTTCTTCGCCAGACGGGACATCAGCAATCCCAACAGCAGCGCGACACCGATCGTCAGCAAAACGCCGTTTTCCATAAACATCCTTCTTTTCAAAAAACTTATCATTATAAATATACCGCTGTCCCCAACGGTTTTCAAGAGAAAATTCAAACAAAATCCGCCGGTTTCCCGACGGATTTTTAGTTTATAAATTCGTGACCAGCAAGACCGCGCCCGAAGCGATCAGTATGATATAAATGATTTTCAAAAACATTTTCTGATTGACCCGTTCACTGCAAACGGCACCCAGCCAGACCGCGACGAGGGTCGGCACGACCGATTCTGCCGAAAGGATCAGCACCGGGCGGGTCAATGCGCCGTTGATCCAGTAGGAAACGATCATAAAAATATTGATGACCGCCCAGACGGCGTTGACCGTCGCGCGGAAAACCCGTTTTTCGGAAATCTGCGCGACCGAATAAACCGCCAGAAAACTGCCGCCCGAAACGAACAGACCCTGCATGATACCGGCGATCGCCAGCGAACCGTTTTTGATCAGCGGCGACGGCGGTCGTTTGGCCGGGAAAAACATTTTCTTAATGCCGATCCCCATGACCACCAGCGCGTAGACGATCAGCAGAAATTGCAGTTGAACTTTTCCCGAAATCCACAAGCCACCCAAAACGCCGACCAGCATCACGCCCGTCATTTTCAGCAGTTCCCGCCAGTCGATATACCTGAAATCCATGACAACGATCGCGACCGCCGCGATCCACGCCACTACCGTCATGACGGGTTTCGCCAGCGCGATCCCGACCGCCATGATACCAAGCGGCATTGCCAGCAATGTTCCGCCGAAACCGACCAGTGCCTGAATGAAGATCGCCGCCATGGCGATCAGAATAAACAATATCTGCTCCATGTAAACTCCCCCAAAAACGATGCCGTGTCAGACCCCGTCCGTACTTTCGGCCGGTCTGCGGATATCAAACCAGAAGCAAACGCCCGTTTCGGTATTGTAAACGCCGCAGGACGTTTCATGCAGTCCGGCAATGGCACTGACAATGGAAAGTCCCAATCCGAAACGGCTGTTATCCCGTTTGTGGGAACCGTCCCCGCGATAAAAACTCTGCCAGATCTGCGGCATCTGTTCCGCGGAAACGTGACTGCCGCTGTTGGTCACCGCCAGGCGAACGTTGTTTTCATCTGACACCGTTTCCACCGTGACCGTACCGTCCGCCGGCGTATGGGAACGCGCGTTTTCAAGATACGCCTGCAAAACCTGCTCTATCAACAGCGGATCGGCAAAAACGGTCGTTCCGGACGGAACTTCGACCGCCGTTTTTACCGTACTGTCACGGAAAATGCGTTCGGTCATCTGTTGTGCCATAACGGACAGATCGAACGGTTCCGGTTTTTTCGTGATCTTCCCCGATTCATACCGGGAAAGTTCCAGTATTTTCAGCACCAGTTCATTCATTCGGCGGCTTTCATCCAGAATGGTGTTGCAGTATTCTTCCCGTGAATTTTCATTCACGTTCAGCTTCAACCCTTCGGCATAGCCGCTGATAATGGCGATCGGCGTTTTCAGTTCGTGGGAGACGTTCGCGACAAAGTCACGCCGCATGACGTCCAGTTCCCGTTCCAGTTCGATTTCATCTTTGAGTTTCGCGTTTGCCGATTGCAGTTGATTCAGCGAAGCGGAAAGCGAGTCGGACATTTCGTTGACCGAGCACGCCAGCTGGGCGATCTCATCCGTTCCCTGCACGCTGACCTTCTGACTGAAATCCAGTTCGGAAAGTTTTTTGGTGATGCGGTTCATTTCGGAGATCGGTCCGGAAAAGCGGCGGGCGAAAACAAACACCCAAATGACCGACCCCAGACAGCAGATCACGGCGATCACAAAAATCAGTTCATTCGCCGTTCTTGCGGAAGAAGTGATCAAGTGCATCTGAATACGGATCTCGGCAAAAACGCCCGGATCGATCTCTTTGCGGCAAAGCAGGTACTCTTCCTCCTGCCCGAACCGCCGCCGGGCGGTTTCAAAAACCGCGCCGTCCTTTCCTTTTTCCCGCTTTTCCACTTCCCACTCTTCGTGCTGCATGGCAAAATCAAAGCCGAAACCGGCGTGATCCATCATCTGACTGCCGGAGGAAGTATACAGAATCTGTCCGCCGCGCAGGAAAATTTCAATTTCAAAATGGTATTGATCACTGATGCGGGAAAGGTTGTCCATTGCCGCGCGGGAAAGCGTTGCTCCGTCCGTGCCGACCGAAAAATCGACCGTTTCGATCGCCGACATCTGTTCGGATAAAAGCTGCTTTTGCCGGCTCTTATAAAACGGCACGAGCAACAGTTCGTTTGCCAGCATCAGCACGACCAGGAACAACACGAAAATAAGGGCGACGTTACGGAAAATACGAAACCACAAACGATCTTTCAGGTGGAAAATATCTTTCACATTACGTTTCAAGTTTATACCCCATTCCGTATATCGTTTTCAGGTGGGACACGCCCCAGTCCCCAAGTTTCAGCCGTAATCGGGCAATGTGGGAGTCCACTGTTCTGGGATCGCCGACATAGGTGAATCCCCAAACGTGATCCAGCAGTTGATCCCGTGAAAGCACCTGCCCCGCGTGGCGGTACAGATGCAGTAACAGTTCAAACTCTTTCAGCGTCAGTTCCAGCGGTTTTCCGTCCAAAGCGGCAACGTACGCCTGCTCATCGATCGTCAGCCCGACAGTCTCGTTTCGGGCGGCGTCACGCATTCCGCGGCTTCGTTTCAGCAGCGCCTCCACCCGTTTGACCAGCACCGCCGGCGAAAAGGGTTTTGTCACGTATTCGTCCGCGCCCGACTCGAACCCGGTCAGCAGATCAAATTCTTCGGCGCGCGCCGACAACATGATGATCGGCATATCCGATACCTTGCGAATTTCTTTTGTCAGTTCCCAACCGTTGATTTCCGGCATCATGATATCCACGACGGCAAGATCCGGCGACGCGGTATTGACCAGTTCCAGCGCCTGTTTTCCGTCGGCGGCGCAAAGGGTATCGTACCCTGCCGCGTTCAGAAAATCGCAAACCAGTTTCACGATGCGTTCCTCGTCATCGGCGATCAGAATTTTCGGTTTTTCCATTTCCGGCACCTCCATGTCTTCAATATGATCGTACCGCACAAATTTCACTGTTTTATAAACAAAATATGAAGAATGAAAAATTCTGCTTTTATTATAACATAATTTATGCTATAATGGTAGAAAAATAATGTGCGGGAGAAATAACAGTGTCATTTGAACTTGAAAATATCCGTAATTTCTGTATCGTGGCGCATATCGACCACGGAAAATCCACGTTGGCGGATCGGTTGCTGGAACTGACCGAATCGGTCGCACAGCGTGATATGGAAGAACAGATCCTGGACAGCATGGATCTGGTACGTGAACGCGGCATTACCATCAAAGCGCACGCGGTCACCCTGTACTATACCGCCAAAGACGGTAAACAGTATGAATTGAACCTGATCGACACACCGGGACACGTGGACTTCAATTATGAGGTTTCACGTTCGCTTGCCGCGTGTGAAGGCGCCATTCTGATCGTGGACGCTTCGCAGGGTATCGAGGCGCAGACCCTTGCCAATACCTATTTGGCGGTGGATCACGGTCTGGAAATCCTGCCGGTCATCAATAAAATCGATCTGCCGTCCGCAGAGCCCGAACGGGTCAAGCAGGAAATTGAAGACATCATCGGCATTCCCGCGGATGAAGCGCCGCTGATTTCGGCGAAAACGGGACAAAATACCGAAGAGGTACTTGAAATGATCGTGCGTGGTATTCCCGCGCCGCAGGGCGACCGTAACGCCCCGTTAAAAGCCCTTGTTTTCGATTCTTATTACGACGCTTACAAAGGTGTTATCGTTTATTTCCGTGTCATGAACGGCACGGTAAAGGTCGGCGACCGGGTCCGCATGATGGCGACCGGCGCGGAATTCGATATTGTGGAACTGGGACGGAAAAGCGCCACCGGATTTGTGACCTGCGACTGTTTGCAGGCAGGCGAGGTCGGATATCTGACCGCGTCGATCAAAACGGTTTCCGAAGCCCGTGTCGGTGATACCATTACGTTAGCCGAACGCCCGGCGGATGAGCCGCTGGAAGGTTACCGCAAAGTACAGCCGGTCGTTTTCTGCGGTATTTATCCGCAGGACGGCGCCAAATATCCCGATCTGCGTGAAGCGCTGGAACGGCTGCAACTCAACGATGCTTCCCTGCTGTTCGAGCCGGAAACTTCCACGGCTTTGGGATTCGGGTTCCGCTGCGGATTTTTGGGACTGCTTCACATGGAGATCATCGAGGAACGGCTGGAACGCGAATTTAATTTAGATCTGATCACCACGGCGCCCAGCGTGGTCTATGAATTCCACCTGACCAACGGTGAAACGGTAATGGTGGATAACCCCACCAATTACCCCGATCCGGCGGCGATCGCCGAAGCGCTGGAACCGATGGCAAACGTGCATATTTACAGTCCGAGTGAATTTGTCGGAACGATCATGCAGTTATGCGAAGAGCGCCGCGGCACTTATATGGATATGAAATACATGGGCGACCGTGTCGATTTACATTACGTTCTGCCCATGAGTGAGATCATTTACGATTTCTTTGACGCGCTGAAATCCCGCACGCGCGGCTATGCCAGTTACGATTACGAGACCTGCGGTTATGAAAAATCTACGCTGGTCAAACTAGACGTTCTGCTGGCAGGCGAAACGGTCGACGCGCTTTCCTTTATCGTTCATTCCGAAAACTCATACGCGCGGGCGCGCCGGATCGCCGAAAAACTGAAAGAGCATATCCCGAGGCAGTTGTTTGAAGTGCCCGTTCAGGTCGCGGTCGGCGGAAAAGTCATTGCCCGTGAAACGGTAAAAGCCATGCGCAAAGACGTTTTGGCGAAATGTTACGGCGGTGATATCACCCGTAAGAAAAAACTGCTGGAAAAGCAAAAGGAAGGCAAAAAGAAAATGCGCAAACTCGGCTCGGTCGAAGTGCCGAAAGAAGCGTTTATGTCCGTGTTGAAACTGGACGAATAACCCACACAGAAAGAGGATTCCCGTTTATGATACAGCATTCTGTCAAGCCTGCCATCCAACGACTGACGTTTTTACTGATAGCCGTGGTCATTACGGTTTTATTCCGTGCGTCAGGCAATCCGCCGCAAGCGCCGGGACAGATCAATTCCACCGGGCAGACCGGTTCTTCGGTTTCGCAGGAAAGCGTCAGTTCCGCCACCGTTTCGGAGCCGGTCGATACACGTCCGGAATATATCATGCGCGGAAAATATAAATTAAACGCGAAATACACCGATCTTTTGCTGGTCAACGGTAAAAATCCGCTGCCGAGTGACTATAACGTTGAAGAACGACTGACCACTATCAAACAGAAATACCGTGAACCGGGTTATGATCTGGATCAGATCAACAAAAAGGTCTATCCGTATCTGCGCGCTATGTGCGAGGCCGCCGAAGCGGACGGGGTGCATCTTGCGGTTTGTTCCCCTTACCGTTCTTATGAAATTCAGGAAGTTTTATATAACCGCCAGGTGGATATTCAGATCGCGAACGGCTTAAAACCGAAAGCCGCCCGAAGAAAAGCGGCGACTATCGTCGCAAGACCCGGCACCAGCGAACATCAGACCGGGTTGGCGTGTGATTTCATCAAAGCGGACGATGTGTTTGAAACCATGCCGGCTTTCCGATGGTTACAGAAAAACGCCGCTGATTACGGATTTATCATGCGATATCCGAAAGAAAAAGAATCGATCACCGGGGTGATATATGAAGCATGGCATTACCGCTTTGTCGGTATTTACAAAGCGCAGGAAATCAAAGAGACCGGTTTGTGTCTGGAAGAATATCTGGAACAGTACAGTTCGTAATATCACAAAAGCACGGCAGAAAATTCTGTCGTGCTTTTTTATGCGGAAAAACGTTTGAACCCCTCGCCCAGCACCTCGCCAACGTCGGCGATCACCATGAACGCGTCGGCGTCATATCGGGAAACGATGCGATACATATCGGCGATCTCGTGCCGCCGCACTGTGCAAAGAAGCAAGGTATAATCTTCATCGGAATAACTGCCGGTCACGCGCGCTTTGGTCACGCCGCGCCGCAGTTCGGTATGGATGGCGTGGCAGATGCCGTCCGGTTTTCGGGTGACGGCAAGGATCATTTTTGCGCGATCCGCGCCGTAAAGGATCAGATCGGTCACACGGGTGGACGCGTACAGCGCGATGATGGAATACAGCGCGCTTTCCACGTCACGGTAAACCAAAGCATTCAGCAGGACGACGAGCGCGTCGGTGCAAAGGATCACCCGTCCCACCGTCAGATGCGGATACCGGCGGTTGACCAGTTTGGCAACGATATCAACGCCGCCGGTCGTCGCGCCGTGCAGCAGGACAAGACTTAAATC
>JAZUFP010000111.1:0-3159 GCA_045640765.1 Acutalibacteraceae bacterium | reverse complement strand
GCGGTGTAGGAAGCGGTCGCGGTCACTTCTTCGGCACCGGTCACGTCGCCGATTTCAAGAATGGCAACGTAGGTGCAGTTCAGATCGTCAGCCGCGACAACTTCGTTTTCGTCGATGAATGAATCGTAAACGGAATCCAGTCCGACACTGTATTTGGTGCCGTCGATGCTGTAATCGAGCGTGATGTCTTCATACGCTTCGATGTCTTCCGCTTTACCGCTGAATTTGATGACGAAACGGGCTTCGTCACCCTTGCGCTGGGTACCGATCTGCAAGTCGGTCGCAACGTGTTCACGGCTGAGTTCTTCGCCGCAGACCGAGCAGTAAACAACCCTGTCATAACCGGCAGCGGTGATGTTTTCCTGAACAGGTTCGCCCGCGGTGCATTCGTCATGGGTGGCGCCATAATCGGCAAAGCGCTGATTCGCAAAACCCTTGCCGCCAAACCAAATCTTATTTGCCTTGGCGTAATCGTAATTCGCATCGGTATAACCGCTTACCAAAAGTTCACCGTCAATGTTGAGATATACATAGTATTTACCGGCCTTCGGTCCGCTGACGACATATTTTCTGCCGAATTCAACATCGTGTGTGCCTTCGGGGATGAACTTAAATTCAGTGGCGGATTGGCTCTTGATTTGTGCATCGCCATAGCAGGAATAGAGTTTTGAATAACGTGCCATCATTCCCGCGTTACTGAATTTATAGGAATCATCCAACGAGAAGCAAAGAGCGGAATCGTCACCGTTATCCAAAATTCCTTCGGCCGATGCTTTCCACTGGAATTTCAGCACAACGGAATTAGAAGTGGAGGTTGCGGTATAATTTCTGGAACCGGCCGGAATCGCATTCTCAAAGTAGCCGGGGTTCAGCCCTAAATCAGAAAGGGTTACTTCATCATAGGTGTCATAGGTGTTCCAGTCGAAATCAGCAAAGCGCTGATCGGCAATTTTATTACCGCGAATATAAATGATGTTGCTGGGATCGGTATAGCAGGTCGTATAGGTCTCTGCCTTCAATTCATCGTCGATCTTGACATAGACATAATACTTACCTGTATTGGCACCGGAAACGACCAGTTTGCGGCCGAATTCAACGAGGTGATCGCCCGAATTGGTCGGATCCAACATCTGCTTGACATCGTTTACACTCCAAAGGAAAAATAAATTTTTCCCCTGGAACCACAGACCAAGGCCGTGATTCCACTGACTGTCCGGCGAGATGCACAGTTCCTCATCGGTGCCCGGGGTGAGATTGGCTCTCCAATAGAATTTAAGCGCATAGGAATAAGAATCAGAAGTTGCGGTGTAGGTGGACTTGTTGCCCGGGAGTTCATTTGCGTATTCGCCGGGGTTCAGGCCCAAATCAGAAAGGGTCAGTTCATCGAAAGAATCAAGGACTTCCGGAACCGGGATCGCGCCGATCGTGGCGCCGTGATCACCGTAAGCGTTGATCTCGATACGATTCGAGAACGCGTAGGAACCGTTGCCATAGGTACCGTCAGCGGCAACACCGTTATAGTAGTACTGGGAAATCAGTTCACCGTCAACCTTTAAGAATACAAGATACTTGCCGGCGTTGGTACCGGAAGTGACCTTCAAACGACCGAATTCAATGTCGTAAGACTGACCGGGAACCAGCGGAGCGGGAAGATTGACAAGATTCTTGGCATTGGTCGGGTCAAGCTGCCATGCGCCGTTCGGGCCGGCAACCGTGCCGTAACTGCCCTGATCCGGGTATTTTGCCGAAAGGGTGAACGGGAACGCGCCCGACTGATCGAAATACAGATGGAAGGTAGCAGTGTCGCCTGCCGTCCAACGATACTTCAAAACCGCGGAATGAGACGGAGAAGTAACGTCATAGGTGAAAGCGGGCTGACCGGTCAGGTTGTATCCCGTAGCGGGAAGCGGCTGATCGTTTTGCTTTAACTTATCATAGGTGACTTCGTCGTAAGCGTCATAGGTTTCGTCAACCGGCAGATCGGCGAAGCGCTGATCGGCAAGCTGTGCGCCGCCAAAGTAAACAATATTATTCAGCGAATAACCGTCGGTGGTGTTATAGTAGGAAGTATAGCCCTCCCCTTTGACTTCACCGTTGAGTTTTACGTACACATAATACTTGCCGGTGTTGGCACCGCCGGTGACCAGTTTACGGCCGAGTTCGATGTCATACGTACCGGAGGTGATGGGTGCGATTTCTCTGCTTGCTTTCGCCAGATCATCACTCAGCTGATAGCAGAAGAAGAACTTGTCGGCGCGCGCCCAAATACCGAATTTGCCGTAGTTCCAGTTTGCGTCAAAGCCGATGTTAAAGAGGGTTGCATCGGCTGCATCCAACTGGTTGGTAGCCTGCCATTTGAACTTAAGTACAACAGAGTTAGAAGCGGAAATGCCGGTATAGGTCTTGGAACCGGAGGGAATCTCATTGATGAAGTTTGCGGGATTGTATCCCAGACCGGAAAGGTTGAATTCATCGTAGGTGTCATAGGTTTCTTCAAAATCGCCTTCCAGCGGAGTCAAAGCATCTTCATACATTGCGGCGACTTCGCTTGCGGAAGCGGCATTACCGCGAATACGCACGAAAGCGATCTCGCAGGCGGTACCGTCACGGAAACCGCCGGAACTATTGGTATTACCGCCGATATACAAATTGTCGCAGTTGAATTTCAGCACGCTGGTGACCGGCGAGGCCTCATCGACCTTAACGCCGTTGAGATAACCGATCATTTTCGTGCCGTTCCAAACAGCAACCAGGTGGAGCCACTGATTGGTGGCTACCGAAGCGTTGCCGTACCACAGCTGACGGTAATCTTTGTTATCGCCGTCGAAGCTTTGCCAATAATTGATTCTGTTATTTTCGGCGTTATATTCCGGGCCAAAGCCGCCGCCTGCCATACTGCAAGCCAAGTCGGTTTCAGCTGTCAAAGCAGTGGGCAATTTATACAGGATTTCGTAGGTGTAACCGGGCTGCATGGCATCTTTCGTTGCCTGCGTCAGGGTGTACCCCAAACCGGAAGTGCCGTCAAAAACGGCGACCGGTCTGTTTAAGGTGGCATCCGTTTTATAACTTACGGTTGTGCCGCTGCCGGAAACGGAAGCAAGTCCGCCCTGCTCCTGGTTGCCCTGAGAGAAGTCGACACAGAAAATGTCGCCTGTGTCA
>JAZUFP010000110.1:0-4544 GCA_045640765.1 Acutalibacteraceae bacterium | reverse complement strand
ACCTTTATGTCCTATTACATTCTTTCCGCGCTGGCTTTGTGTTCAAGCCACCAAACGCTGGCGTTGACCGAAGAATACTTCGGCGGCATGCTTTCGGTCGGGGCGACCACGTTCTGGGAAGATTTCGATATCGCCTGGCTTGAAAACTGCAACACGCTGGAAACCCTGCCGTCAGACGGGCAGAAGGATATTCACGGTGACTTCGGGAAATATTGCTATCAGAATTTCAGGCATTCGCTTTGCCACGGCTGGTCGTCGGGTGTTGCCGCTTTCTTTGTCGAGCGTATTATCGGCCTGCGTGTCGAAGACGGATACCGGAAGATCAGCGTCCGGCCGAGTCCCGAAACCCTGAAATTCATCCACGCGAAACTGCCGACCCCGTTCGGCGTTTTATCGATCGATATCGAAAACGGCGAAACGCGGATCGACGCGCCGAAGGAAATCGTTGTTGTTAAATAGAATTTTTCATAAGAATAGATACGGAAACGGAGTACACACATGGTAACGTGGAAAAACAAGCATTTTGAAATAGACGGGAAACCGCTGCGCATTTTCAGCGGTTCGATCCACTATTTCCGCAGTATGCCGGGCAAGTGGCATGAACTGCTGTTAAAACTGAAAAACGCCGGTATGAATACGGTGGAAACTTACTGTTGCTGGAATCTGCACGAGCCGCGGCCGGGGGAATATGACTTTTCCGGTCGGCTGGATCTTGAACGCTTTTTGAAAACCGCGCAGGAACTGGGACTGTACGTGATCGTTCGCCCGGGTCCGTATATCTGTGCCGAATGGGATAACGGCGGTCTGCCGGCGTGGTTGTTGAAAAACGAAAACATCCGCCTGCGTACCGAAGATGAGGAATATCTTTCGGCGGTCGACCGCTGGTTTGACGTGCTGATGCCGAAAATACTGCCGTTTCTGCAAACCAACGGCGGCAACGTGATCCTGGTCGCCGCGGAAAACGAATACGGATCGTTCGGAAACAGCACGGTCTATATGAATCGCTGTGTAAAAATGCTGAAAGACCGCGGGGTCGACGTGCCGATCTTTACTTCCGACGGGCATCTGCGAATGTTTTTGAACGGCGGTCACGCGGACGGTACGCTGTGCGCGCTGGATTTCGGATATGATAAAGAGCTGACGCCGGCGCATTTTGCCGCGCTGGACGAATTTCAGCCGGACGCGCCGCATTTCCACGTTGAGCATTGGATCGGCGCCATGTCCCACTGGGGCGATCCGGTGCAGGATTACGACGCGCAGACGGTCGCCACAGAAGTCCGCCAGCATTTGGAACAGGACGCGGATTTTAATCTGTATATGTTCCACGGCGGCACGAATTTCGGCTTTTTGAACGGGGCCAATTCGTTTAACTGCGACCCGGACAACAAAACAAAACTGACCTATTTTGCGGACGTGACCAGTTACGATTACGGCGCGCCGCTGACCGAATGGGGCGAATGCACGCCGAAATATTTTGCCATTCAGCAGGTCATGGAACAGTATCTGGGCAAAAAACTGCCCAAACCGGAACCGGTGGAAACCCAGAATCTCGGCGAGGTCCGGCTGACGCAGTCGGCGGATCTGTTTTGCAATTTGGAAGCGGTCGGACAGCGGTTCCGTTCACCGTGTCTGTACGGAATGGAACATTTCGGTCAGGATTACGGCTACATTCTTTACCGTACACAGCTCCCCGCCGGTCAGCCGATCGATCTGCTGGCGTTCGGCAAATTCGCGGACAGGGTGCTGGTCTATTTCAACGGAATTTACCGCGGCACGGTCAGCCGGAATGATGAAAAGCAGTATCTTGAAGTCGATGGCTGGATGACCGACGGCGGCACGCTGGATCTGCTGGTGGAAAACATGGGACGTGTCAATTTCGGTCCCGAACTGCTGCGCGGCGATCGGAAAGGTTTGCTGGATTACGTCTTTGTTTCGGAAACGGGCGGACCCCGTCAACTTCTGCATCAGTGGGAAGTGTTCACACTGCCGATGGCGGATTTAAGCCGGTTGAGTTATTCGGGTGCCGGGAAGAACCCCGTGTTTTATAAGGGAACTTTCCGCGCCGGACAGCGGAAAGACTGTTTCATTCATCCCGACGGCTTTACCAAAGGGTTTATCGTGGTGAACGGAACGAATCTCGGAAGATACTGGAACGTTGGTCCGCAGCGCTCGTTATATTTGCCGGGCGAACTGTTGAAAGACGAAAACGAGATCATCGTATTTGACGAACAGCCGACCGAAAATCCCGTTCTTTCCATTCGGGATGACCATATTCTCGACAGCATCAAAACAACGGACGGTCCGGAAACGGTGGTTTGACCGCCGGAAAAACGGTACAATATTAACATTTTTGATCGTAAAAAGAAAAAGTCCCTGCCGTGCGGCAGGGACTTTTTTTCTGCGTCGGGGCGGAATAAAACCGGCAAAACCGTATATCCTATTCCCGAAGGAGAATGACGATGAATATTTACGATTTCACAGCCGAAAAAAACAACGGCGAAACGGTCGATTTCAGCGTGTTCAAAGGCAAGGTTTTGCTGATCGTCAACACGGCGACCGGCTGCGGATTTACCCCACAGTATGAATCCCTTGAACGGTTGTACCGCAAATACCGTCCGGATGGATTTGAAATACTGGATTTTCCCTGCGACCAGTTCGGTCATCAGGCGCCGGGGGATGACCGCGAGATCCATGAATTCTGCACGGCCCGGTACAAAACCTCGTTCCCGCGTTTCAAAAAAACAGAGGTCAACGGCGAAAACGCTTCCCCGGTCTGGAAATTCCTGAAAGAAAACGCGCCCGAAGAGATCGTCCGCGGGACTGCCCATAAATTATCCATGAAAGCGGTCGAAAAAATGAGCGGAACGTATAAACAAAAAAACGACATCAAGTGGAATTTCACCAAATTTTTGCTGGACAAAAGCGGAATGCCGGTATACCGTTATTCCCCGATCGAAAGCCCGGACGTTCTTGAAAAAGACCTTGCGGCTTTGTTGCGGTAGGTGACAGTATGTATGATACCGTTATTATCGGCGCGGGACCTGCCGGTCTGACAAGCGCCATTTATCTGCGGCGCGCAAATAAAAAGGTACTGGTGCTGGAATCCAAAGGATACGGCGGACAGATCGCCGGTGCCGACAAGGTGGAAAATTACCCCGGCATTGCGCGGATCTCGGGTTATCAGTTGGCCGAAAATCTTTACGAACAGGCAAAAGGCATGGGCGCGGAAATCAAATTCGAAACGGTGCGGTCCGTGCAGAAGGATAAAACCGTCCGGACGTCCGGCGGCACGTATCGGGGCAGGACCGTGATCATTGCCAACGGCGCCGCCAAACGCAAACTGAATCTGGAAAAAGAAACCGACTTTGTCGGCAAAGGGGTCTCGTACTGCGCGACCTGCGACGGCAACTTTTTCAAAGGGAAAACGGTCACGGTCGTCGGGGGCGGAAATGCCGCGCTGGAAGACGCGCTTTACCTTGCCGACCTGGCGGAAAAGGTCTACGTGGTCCACCGCTTCAATGAATTCGAGGGCGAGGAAAAATACCGTGAGGATCTGTCCCGCAAAAACAACGTTTCGTTTCTGATGGAGTCCGCCGTCACGGCGATCGGCGGCAGTGGAAACCTTGAAACGGTCACGGTCACCGACCGCGGCGGTGCCGTTCGGGAGATCGCCACGGACGGGTTGTTTATCGCGATTGGTCAAAAGCCGGAAAATCAGGCGTTTGCCAACGTGGCGGACCTGACCGACGAGGGATATATCCGTTGCCGGGACAGCGTGTATACCAAAACCGACGGCATATTCGCGGCGGGCGATACCCGTGAAAAAGAACTGCGGCAGTTGGCGACCGCGGTCAGCGACGGCAGTCTTGCCGCGACCGCCGCGCTGAAAAACATGAAAGGATAAGAGGATATGAGTAATATTACAGAAATCAACGACAAAACGCTGGAAGCGACTGTTCACACAAACGCCAAAGTGATCGTGGATTGCTATGCGCCGTGGTGCGGATCGTGCAAACAGTTTCTGCCCGTTTTCGAGGAACTTGCAACCGAAGAAAAAGGTGTAAAGTTCTGCAAGATCAATACCGACGAAAACCCAGACACGACCGAACGTTTTGACGTGATGTCCATTCCGACCGTGCTGGTTTTTGAAAACGGACAGCTGAAAAACCGGGAAACCGGCTTCAAAACAAAAGAAGAACTGAAAAAACTGTTCTGAATAAACACGGCCGCCCGTTTTTCGGGCGGCCGTGTTCTTTTCCGCAAAAAGAAAAACAAGAAGCACCCAAAAGGGTACTTCTTGTTTTTGGTGGAGACGAAGAGGATCGCCCGCTCGGCTGTCGCCGACGGCACGCACACGGACTTTCAAACAGTCCCCCGGACTGTTTGAATTTGCCCTTGGCAAACCGTCCTTTTCGATCCTCTTTTCCACAAAAGAAAAACCAACGCCACCCAAAAGGGTACCGTTGGTTTTTGGTGGAGACGAAGAGGATCGCCCGCTCGGCTGTCGCCGACGGCACGCACACGGACTTTCAAACAGTCCCCCG
>JAZUFP010000109.1:0-8332 GCA_045640765.1 Acutalibacteraceae bacterium | reverse complement strand
ACAACAGCCGCGCCGTCACGGTCGGAAAATCCGCGCAGCGTTGACAGTTCGATCGGCGGATCCCAGACGGTATCCGTCCAGACGTAACGGTCGGTATACTCGTTTCTTTCGGGTTTCGCGGATTCCTTGAACCACGGATGTTCCATGGAAGTATGACCCGGCACAAGATCCAGCAGCACGTGCATTCCGCGGTCGTGGGCTTCTTTGCACAGCCGTCTCATATCCTCGTTATTGCCGTAACGCGGCGCGATATTGTAATAATCCGAAACATCATACCCGGCGTCCATAAATGGCGAAACGAAGCACGGATTGATCCACATGGCGTTACAACCTAAATCCTTTATGTAATCCAGCTTTTCAATGATACCCTGCAGATCGCCGATACCATCGGCGTTGGTATCATTAAAAGACTGCGGATAAATCTCATAGAATACCGCGTCTTTCAGCCATTTTTTGAATTTTCCGTTCATAAAAAATTTCTCCCTGTAATATATTCGTCCAAAATCCGAAAACGGATTTGAAATATAAAAACGATCAAATCATGCGGTTTTTACAGTCGTTTGATCTTTCTTGTTCCTGAACATAAACGTTGTCGCAACACCGATGACTCCCAACAAGGACCAAAGAGTGTATATTCCGTTCCAACCGATTTGCGTCATAACAAACGAAAACAACATATTGGCCAAAGCGGCGGCAATATAACCGATGCAATCCAATACACCGTTCACACTGGATACTTTACCCGTCTTCCCGAGACCGGGTATATAAATGCTCCACAACAACGCGGATGAACAGCTTACCGACATTAAAGCTATAACCATGAAAACGATACTGAACCAGCGGTTGTGCGATATCATCATCGCCGCGAAAAAAACTGCGACCGTCAAAAAACTGATCCGTAATATTGCAATGTCATTTTCATGTGATTTTTTGAAAATGAAAAGTGCAAGGAACGGCATACACGACCGAAAAATCGAAATGACGGAATAAATCATATTCGCTGTGGCTTTTCCGAAAAACAACTGTCCCGTCAAATAGGTCGGGATCCAGAAAGAAATGGACGTAGCGCCGATTTCGACCAAGCAGGCAATAATGATATAGAACGCGAATTTTTCAATTCTGAATACCGCCAGCACACCGTTATTCCCTTTGAGTTTTGATGTTTTATAGGCGATCGTACCGGCTTTTTCCATTTTAGAAAACGCGATAAATGCACACGCGGCCATACAAACGGCTAAGACACCGGAAAAAGTAAACGCCGCTTTCCATTTGAAAACGATCGCAATGCAACTTGCAATCAACGGACCGCAAAACGAGGCGAAAGAGAAAAACACGCAGATTTTCCGGGCATAATCCGGCAATGTATTTTCCGCGATAATTTTCATCAGCGGACCTCTGACCATGGATAGCGCAAATCCCAAAACAGCGAAACAGCAGACCTGGATTACCTTGACGGGCATATACGGATAAATGACCAAAACAACGCCGCCCGAGAAAATACCGACGGAAACCATCATTTTAGGAGAAAATACGTCACCAAGTATCCCGTTGATCAACTGCCCGCCGGCATAAAACAGCATATAGGTCGAAGACAGCGTTGCAATAAAAGCAACCGTAAATTTCCCCGTTTCCAGCATCTGCGGACTTAAAACGCTTAACAGATTTCTTAAAAAATAATTAACGATATACGTCGTTATGGATATAGCACCGATAATCAACGCGTTACTTTTGGCTTTATTCATTACAAATACGCTCCCAAGGCACCCCTGCCGTATAAACCGCTTCTAAAAAGGATCAATCTTCAAAGCACTGATAGGTTTCAAGAATATGTTTTCCGGTGCTGTACAAGAATTTTTCCAGTTCCTGCTGCAAAAACTTTGTCGGTTCACACATTTTGTGTTCTTCTGCAAATGTCACGCGGTTACCGAGCCAATAGTTTGACGGGCGAAGCACAGAACTGCTTTCGAAGGTCAACGGCCCTTTGAAGTCGATTTTTTGCAAAGCGCACATGACTTCATCAACATTCATCGTGCCCATAAACGGGATCAGATGTTCATCCAAAGCCCCCCGGTTATCATTAAAATGGATGGCGTACATTTCTTTGCCGAGCGCCATGATTTCATCATACTGTGGTCCTTCAATATTTGCGTGTCCGGTATCCCAACAGGCATGGAACAGCGGATGATCAACGTACTCGACAAATTCTCTTGTTTCTTTACCCGAAATCAGGAAATACCAGTCGGGCATATTGGCTTTTGTCGTATTCTCGCAAAGTACGTTTACATTATACTTTTCCATCGCGGGAAACAGTTCTTCACAAAACTTTTTGTTTTCAACAAACCATTGTTCTTTATCTTTTAAGTCAAACCGGTAGCCGGAATGGACCACAATGTTCGGAATTCCGAGCATTCCGCAGATTTCAATGGAACGCACCGTTTTCCAAAGCGCATCCCTGTATCCTTCCTCACCGTCAAAATTATTGGTATTCGGTGAATGCGCCTGAACATAATCGATCCCGTTTTCCGCGCCGAAATTGATCAACTCTTCAACAACTGATTTCCAGTTATCATTATAGAATAGTTCATCATTCGTTTTCAAAGTGTACAAAGAAAGGTCGATATGCTTGAATCCGGCATCGGCAACATATTTTACGCGTTCCAGATAACTATCGGAAAATCGGTCAAAATCGCCCGTTGTTGTTGCTAATTTCATAGTAAATCACCTTGAAAAACTTAGGATCAAATAAAATTATAACACAAAGTACGTTGAAGTGCAAACAGAATATTTGAAAAATTTGTATTTTTTCCGAGACCGCTTAAACGCTTTTCACGGTTATATCGACCGTTTCATACGGTTTCAACGTAAAACTGTCCGCTGTTTCAAACACGGTACCGTCCGTTTTTCTGATCGTATATGTCAAACCGGTCTTTGCGGCAAACCGCACCGAAACGGGTTTATCGGTGTAATTGACAAATACTTGTGTGATCCCATTCGGAGCTTCAAACGCTGACGAAAGCACTGTCGGAAATTCAAGACCGACCGAATCAAATCTAACAGACGGACAGTCATATTTCATCGGTTTCACCATGCGTGCGCCGGCGCAGAATGCCGGCATCAGTTCGCGGTGCGCGATCATCTCACCGACAAAGGAAAGTACCGTATCGGTATCCGGAACGACTGAAAAATCGCGCATACCCCAGAACGGCATGATGTGACCGGTATCATCGATAACAAGTGTCAGAAGATCGCCCGCAACAAAGGAGTATGCCAAACGGTGGCACAGCGAAGCCGTTTCCTGGCCAAAACAGCAGGAGACCTGATTGCCCGAAAAATTGTGCAGATACTCGTGATACAGGTAGGCATACAACGGCACGGGTCTGCCGATATAATAATTCAGTTCAAAACGGTTATCCGAAAGGGTCAGATATTGCATGAACGGTTCCGCGGCGGAAGATTCACATCCCAGTTGAACGTCACCGTACGATTTCCAATCAGCCAGGGTTTTCCGCATGGTTTCGGTCATCCATTTACCGGGCATCGGCGGATGATTATGATCCTTGCCGTAGCAAAGATACATTCCGCCGCCGTGGTTCTGATCCAGAATCTGCGCATAGTCAATGCCGCTTTCCAGCAGCGGGCTCAACGCGTTTCGCATCAGTTGATCGGCACCGTCAGCCGCCATGCAAATATCATATCCGGAACGCTGGAACGTGCAGATATTTCCGTGCGGCACCGAGCCGTCCGGCGCGGCGCACATCTGTTTTTCCAGATTTTTTTCCTTATATTCCGCTTCCATATTGTACTCGGCGATCAGATTGCTTTGTTCGGTCCAGCCGATCCCACTGCAATAAACGCCGAAAAGATCACCCTGCTCGTGCAGGCGGTCACGAAGTTCCGTAAATGCTTCTTCACCGCCATACGGAGGCCATACATAAGGTGGCGCCCAAGGAGCCGTGCCCTCCCAGTGCATCAGCAGTACCATGAAACTGGTATCGATAAACTGACGATACTTTTCGAGATGCGGCAGAATATTATTATAAGGATACAGACCGTTCGGTTCCATAATATCCATATCATGCTGACCGCGCACCGGATAGGTGATCACGACCGGCGACTGTGTATACCACGCCGGCAGATCGTCGTTCTCATCTACACGGCGCAAACCGACCGGTTTATTACTTTCAAACCATGACCGGTACAGATCCGCAGCATCCATCCAATCTCCCTGCACGGGTGCAATGACCGTGTCAAAATCCTGAATGTAATTTTCACCGAAATTTCCGTTTGTATAAAGGCGGAAACGGAACTGGGTACTTTCCTCATCACACTTAAAATCGATCCCCTTTTCACCGCGATCACTGTCATGCAGGCCAAAATACAGACCGCCGTCCGGGTGAATAAACGCCAGAAACTGCGCAAACACCATATTCGGGAACATGGAATAGTTCCCGCAGGACGGATATTCCATCGCGGTAAACTCCGTCTTTTTGCTTCCGTCCTCGATCAAACCGCCCTCGTTATAAGGATAAAGCACCGAGCCCTGCCCTGCTCCGACGGCTTCGGCAAGCTTGATATTGGGAAAATCAATGAATTCCACGGCAGATTCGGTATCGTTCAGCACCTCGGCGCGCCAGGTGGAAATATCGCCGTCAGAACCGATATGTACCCGCACGGTGATCCCGTCATAAATACCGGAATAAACCAAAGTCAAACCGTTTTCGTCGATAACAGCGTTTACATCTTCCGCCGCAAAAGCATCCAGAACGGTCGTATCGCCGGAAAAGTCGCGTAACTGCAACGAAAATAGCGGATAATAACAGCACGGAACCGTCTTACTCTGCGAAACGGCAAAACCGCCGGCGCTTTTCTTATCCTCAGACAATACCAAAAAATTATCAGTTTTCATAACACCACTCAAATTCTGCATATAGCTATCTTTTTTATCACAATATATCCTTTAACAGCCGTAAAGTTTCGACCTGTCCGGCATCCAAAGAACCGTCGCGGAACAGCGCTACGTCAATGGATACCACGCCGCCGCGTTCATTGACTTTGCTGACGTAATCGTACATATACTGTGCCGAATAACGGCTTCCGAACGCGCCCCAGCCGCTTCCGTTGCTTTGATAAGGCGGTTTCGGCGGATTCTTATCGGTCGTGATTCCCAAAAACGAAAGTGTATGCCAGACAAACGGCAGCGGCTTTCCGGACGGAAGCATTGTAAAATCATTCTTCTCCCCTGCAGGATAATCGTCCGCAATATGCATCTGTTTTTCAATATCGATTTCCATATAACCGGTATCGTCGTACAAACCGGTCAGCATGGCGTCCTCGATCTTTTCCATTTTGCGGATCGGACAGTCGGACGGGTTGTAAAACTGCGCGAATTTCGGATTATCATAATCCTTCCACTCAACACCGTTATTGAATGTGATCAGCGCATCGGGATTACCGGCAGACGCGCATTCTTTCAGGTGTTCAAGCAACGGATCGGTATAACCGAGGTAATTGTAGCATCCATCGATCCACCAGCCCTTGATATCGGTACCGTAACGCAGACTGTATTCTTTCAGCACCATACCCCAATGGCGCACGAATTTTTCGTCCACCTGTTCCGTAATTGAGGCACGGCGCAGACCCATACGGTCGCCGGCCTGTGCATCCTGATAAGGGCCATCACCTGTAAAATAGAGAAACAGCGGAATATCATAAACCTTTAACGCCGCGATCAGGTCGGCGATCAGATCACGTGAGGAACACGCCTCACCGGTTTTGTAGCCGGTAATCCGGTTATAGATTTCATTCGGAGCGCACCAGTATTTCATGCCCTGCCCCACCGTGAACACAACGTAACCACAACGCAGTTCATTCATTTGCTTTGCGAACAGTTCAACGTCAAATTCGTTGACGCAGGTGTTCCAATCAGTGAAATTTTCACCGTGTGTATTGATGTAGAGGCCGTTTTGTATCCGATGCAAATAGTGAACGAAAATACCCCATTTTCTGCTTTTGAACCATTCGTTGCGATCCATTTGATTTTCCCCCGTTTTAGTAATGCTTTTATAAGTCAGAAAAAATAATGCAAAGTATCTTTTACATTATTTTACTGATAACAGTGCGAATGAATAAGGTGGAATTTCACCGTCAAGCGAAATTTCATCCTTTTTAAGTTCCCCGTTGCAGCGATAGGTCGCCAAATCGTTATATTCTCTGTTAAGTCTGATTTTCGGAGAAATAACAGAATCTTCGCTGCAATTAAACAGACCGATTTGCAATTTTCCGTCCTGTTCTGCCGTAACCGTAATAAGATTCAACTTTTTGCGGCAGACAGCAGGAAGCGACTCTTTGCTGATACTTTCGATAAAAGAAATCAGTTGATTTTGACGTGCATAGCTATACAGCAAACCGCTGCGCCGATCAAAAGAATAACAGTCAAAAAGAAATACAAGAAATTTTTGTCCGTCGGCATTTTCATAGCGGTACGAAATTACCTTACCGTCATTTGTAAAGCTTTCCGCAACTGCTTTCGGGTTCAGATTTGCATTTAACAAACTGCAATTTCCGCAGTGAATTCTAATTCTTTCACAAGGATTTGAAAACGACTCAAAATCCACGTTGTGTTGTTCAAAAGATGCAAAATCCGTCAAACCGACATCGACGCCCGACGCTGTCAGAATAGCGGCGGAAACGCCGTCAAGGATCAAGCCGCCGCCAATGCGGTCATGCGAAAATCCACGTGCGTTTTCTCCGAACAGTACGCCGCACTTGCTTTCGCCTCTCCATTTAACGGGAATGGAATTTTCATACATCATCGAAGCGGCAAACGGGAACGGTTGTTCCATCGGTGCCGGAGAAAGACTGAAATCAGAATCCGCAAATAAATCCGGTTTTTCATAAACCCTGACACCGGACTGAACGCTGTCGGAAAACCACGATTCAACCGTTTTGAGCGCAGGCATATCATGATAATGATGTTCCAGATAAGCGGTTTCATAATCGGCAGACGACGTATAATCCACCATATATTTAAGAATGCCGTCAAAAGCGTCGTTCGTTCGGATCACGGCATCAAACATTTCCAAATAACTTGCCGGAACAACGGCAGCGGGACGCGGATACGTATCCCCTTCACCGATCAGTTCAATGCCCTGTTCCTTGCAGATTTCGGCATACATTTGCGCCGTGGCGATCGTCATTGGAAGCGTTGCCCAAATTTTTGCCCAGTACGGTGCGCCGCCCAGTCGTAACAACGGCGGATTTTTACCCGCAAGTATTTTCGACAGTTCGGTTGCAAGGACGCCGTCCACCCCAAGTTGGCAGGTTGTTGTGCAAAGTGAAACACAGGTCTTCTCGTCAACTTTATCGACTTCATCACGGATTTTTTCGGCAAGATTTCTGAGTGCGTCGCCGTTCACCTTCAAAAAAGCGTTTCGATACCGATTGGGCTTTGCCGTCAGTGCGTATTCACGCATCTGTTCCCGGGTCAAATCGGGTTCGGAAAGTATTTTGCGATACTGTTCCATGTGTAAATCGCAAAAACAGCACAAACCGTTGCCGTGCAGATTGATTCTGAAATCGTCATCCAGTATAATGCCGTCTGCCCCGATCTTCGCGTACTCTGCGACAACTTTTGCCGTTTTTTCCGCAAAACAGCTGTCCAACGGGCAAAATGTTCCTTCAACCGGCGTACCGTGTTCGGTAACGATCTGCACAAATTGCGGCATTTCCCGATTCACTTCATGGGCGAGCAACGCCCCGTGCCCGATCGTTGAGCCGACCCAAATCACCACGAAAAGACCGTTGCTTTTCAAAAACTCAACGTTTACTTTGGCACGTTCTGCTTGCAGACGCGCGGTTTCAACGTCAAAGCAGCGGTCGACAATTAAAAACACACGGTGTGCGCCGGCTTTTTTGAATTGTTCAAGATATATTTCACGCGTATTCGCGGTCATTGACGTATTTTGTACGGGTATTGTTAAACGAAACATTGTTCTTCCCACCAATTTATCAGATGCACGGTTTATCTTGAATATCAGCTATTAGAATATTATACCAGATTTTGCGGAAAAACGCAAAGATTAAATATCGGCAAAATCATCGGCAATAAATATGAAACGGCAGTTTCATACGCATTGCTGATAATTCAGCTGAATAGCACTTTGCCGGGCCGCCATCTGAGACGGCGGTCCGGCAGGTGATCGGTCAAACAACGTCAACCGAATAATATATCATCACAGTTTATCCGCGATGGTATTGGCAAGATCCGCTAACGGCGAATTCTTTTCGCCGCCGAAATCCAGGTTGCCCCAATCGGGATCTTCGTTTGCGCCCG
>JAZUFP010000108.1:0-2898 GCA_045640765.1 Acutalibacteraceae bacterium | reverse complement strand
GTTTCAGATAGATCATGATTTTTCCTCCTTGCCGCGGCGGATCAGATAGGCGATCCAGCCGATCAAACCGCTGATGAGGATATAGAAAACGGAGGAAAACCTGACCGAGAAAATACTGAATAATATCATGCACAGCACGGTCGCGCAAAGAATCAGAATGCCGAGCCGGTCTTTTTTCAGCCCCTTGAACATTTTGATGCCGGCCGAAAGGATCAGATAGACCACGCAGGCCTGAATGCCTTTGAAGGCGTTGGCGACAAAGGTCAACTGCAAAAAGCGGTCGAAGAAAAGGGAAATGATGAAAATGATCGTAAACGAAGGGATACACATACCGAGTGTCGCGAAAAACGATCCCCAAAATCCCGCCATGCGGTACCCGATATAGGTCGAGGAGTTGATGGCGATGGGGCCGGGGGTCGATTCGGCAATGGCGACCACGTCTAAAAATTCTTCTTCACCGATCCATTTCTTTTTGGTGACGAATTCATTTTGCAACAGCGAGATCATGGCATATCCGCCGCCGAACGTGAACGCCCCGATTTTCATCATGGTAAAAAACAGGTCGATGATCGTTTTCTTTTGGCTCATGATAAACTCCTTTGGTAAATATATCTGTATTCTACCACAAAACACCTTTGGGTGCAATGTTTCCTTGCAAGTCTTAGGGGAGTATGATAAAATAATTTATATTAGTATGCCGCGCTGTCGGCAAAATAGCGGAGGAACCCCATGCGAATTACCGTTTTAACGCTTTTCCCGGCGTTTTTTGACAGTTTGAAAGCCGCGCCGGTCGTACACCGCGCGGCGGAGAAAGGCCTGCTGGAGCTGAATATTGTCGATCTGCGGGATTATTCACCCGGCAGTTTCCGCCACCTGGACGATTCACCGTTCGGCGGCGGTCCGGGTATGATCATGCGCTGTCAGCCGATCCTGGACGCGCTTGACGCGGTCTCGTTACCGGATTCCCACACCGTTCTTTTGTCGCCGAAAGGTACGGTGTATACCCAAAGCAAAGCGCGCGAACTGGCAAAAACGCAGGATATCGTCCTGATCTGCGGTCATTATGAGGGCGTGGACGCGCGGGTGGAAAACCATGTGGACGAACAACTGTCGATCGGGGACTATGTGCTGACCGGCGGTGAGATCGCCGCCACCGTTGTGATCGATTCGGTCACACGCCTGTTGAAAGGGGCGCTGCGCGATACCGCGACGACCGAAGAATCCCATGAAAACGGGTTGCTGGAATATCCGCAGTATACCCAGCCGGCGGATTTCAGAGGGGAAAAGGTACCGCCCGTCCTGCTTTCCGGCAACGATCGGAAAATCGCCGACTGGCGCAGAACGCAATCGCTTTTGCAGACCCGCGAAAACCGCCCCGACCTGTTCGCGAAATACCCCCTTTCGGAATACGAAAAACAACTGCTGAAAAAAGCGGACGGTGATAATGGTTGACTTTTGCGGAAAATCTGTTATAATTATTTTATCAATATCACGGGTGAGCACCTACCGACAGTCAGGCTATGGCTGTCGGTTTTTTAATTGAAAGGAAGTAATTGAAAATGAGTTTATATCTGCCGATCGCGCTGATCGTGGTATCCAACGTTTTTTACCACATCTGTTCCAAATCCACACCGCAAGACATCAATCCGTTTGCCGCGCTGACCGTGACCTACGCCATCGGGGCGGCGGTTTCGGCACTGCTGTATTTTCTGACCAACCCCGGCGTAAGCATCGTTTCCCAGTATAAACAGCTGAATTGGAGCAGTTTTGTGCTGGGGATCGCCATCGTCGGTCTGGAAGCCGGAACGATCTGGATGTACAAGGCCGGTTGGGATGTCAGCGTCGGGCAGTTGGTACACAGTTCGATCCTTGCGGTCTGCCTGATCGCAGTCGGTTATTTCTGTTATCACGAAGCCATTACGCTTACAAAGGCGGCAGGCATTCTGGTTTGTCTGGTCGGACTGTTTCTCATCAATAAGTAATCGCTTTTTCGGATCAAATGAACATTGACAAAACAGGAAATTTCAAGTATAATATGATAAATCATTGTGTGATTTCATATTCCCCTTTCGGTAATAATATATTTTGACGAGATTTTTTTGAACGGAGTTGCCGGTTTTGGAAAAGTTTGTGATCAACGGCGGAAGACCGTTACGCGGTACGGTCCACATCGGCGGTGCGAAAAACGCCGCGGTGGCAATTCTTCCGGCTGTTTTATTGGCGGATGAGCCATGTATAATTGAAAACCTGCCCGAAATATCCGACGTCAGCAGTATTCTGAACGCCATGTCCTCTTTGGGCGCTGAAATCAAAACGATCAACCGTTCTTCGGTTGAGATCGATCCTACCCACGTTCGCTCCCACGTCGTTTCCAAAGAAATGGCAAAGGGAATGCGCGCGTCCAGTTATTTTTTGGGCGCGTTGCTGGGCCGCTGCGGTCGGGCGCGTGTGGCGCCTCCCGGCGGATGTGATTTCGGTGTACGTCCCATTGACCAGCATATCAAGGGATTCGAGGCATTGGGCGCCACGGTACTGATCGAAAACGGCATGGTGGATGCCCGGGCGGAAAATCCGGCCGGCAGTTCCATTTATCTGGACGTTGTTTCGGTCGGCGCTACTATCAATATCATGCTGGCGGCGGTCAAGGTGCGCGGACTGACGGTCATCGAAAACGCCGCGCGCGAGCCGCATATCGTCGATCTGGCGAACTTCCTGAATTCCATGGGCGCGAATATCATGGGCGCCGGAACGAATATTATCAAGATCCGCGGGGTCGAGCATCTGCACGGCACCGATTACAGCATTATTCCCCATCAGATCGAGGCCGGCACCTATATGGCGGCGGCGGTCGCTACCGGCGGGGACGTATTGATTGAAAACGTCACCCCGAAGCATCTG
>JAZUFP010000107.1:0-12446 GCA_045640765.1 Acutalibacteraceae bacterium | reverse complement strand
CAATATCGTTATCATGGTACTGTTCTGGCTGTCGGGCGTTTTGTGCGTGATCTCCGGCTGGATCTATCTGAAAGGCGGCAAAGAGTTTCTGAACGCCGCGAAATAATCACATGATTTTACTTTGGGGGATTTTGTTTGTTTGACCGATTAAGAGAGGATATCAAGGCCGTGAAAGACCGCGACCCCGCGGCACGGAACGGCTTGGAAATATGGCTGTTGTATCCCGGCGTCAAAGCGATCCGGATGCACCGCCGCGCGCATTTTTATTACCGCCATAACCTGATGTTTCTGGCACGCTACGTTTCTCAGCGGGCGGCACGGAAAACCGGGATCGAGATCCATCCGGGTGCGACCATCGGCAGACGGCTGGTCATCGACCACGGCACCGGCATCGTGATCGGGGAAACCGCCGAGATCGGTGACGACGTGCTGATCTATCAGGGCGTCACGCTGGGCGGTACGGGAAAAGATACCGGAAAACGGCACCCGACCATCGGTAATAACGTCATGATCAGCGCCGGTTCCAAAGTGCTGGGACCGATCCGCATCGGGGACAATTCCCGTGTGGCGGCAGGCGCGGTCGTGCTGAAAGACGTTCCGCCTGATTCGACCGTCGTCGGTATACCGGCGCGCGTCGTCCGGCAGAACGGGGAAAAGGTCGTACCGCTGGATCAGATCCATATTCCGGACCCGGTCAGTCAGGAACTTGACCGTCTGGAAAACGTGATCACTACTTTACAGGAAGAACTGAACGCTTTGAAAGGAGCGCAAAAATGAAAATTTTTAACACATTGACCCGACAAAAAGACGAACTGGTACCGATCACTCCGGGCGAGTATAAGATCTACGCCTGCGGACCGACCGTCTATAACTACATCCATATCGGTAACGCCCGTCCGCTTTGCGTGTTCGACGTTCTGCGCCGCTATCTGGAATGGCGCGGAAACAAGGTGACCTTCGTGCAGAACTTCACCGATATCGACGATAAACTGATCCGCAAAGCCAACGAGGAAGGCATCACCGTGCCCGAAGTCGCCGAACGCTATATCAGGGAATTCTGGACTGATGCCAAGGGGATGAACATCCGGGAGGCCACCGTCCATCCCAGAGCCACCGAAAACATTGACGAAATTCAACGGATCATCGGTGAACTGGTGGAAAAGGGCTATGCTTACGAAGCCGGCGGTGACGTCTATTTCCGCGCCAAAAGATTCAACGAATACGGAAAACTGTCCCATCAGCCGCTGGAAGATCTGGAAGCCGGCGCGCGTATCGAAACGGGCGATGTAAAGGAAGATCCCATGGACTTCTGCCTGTGGAAAGGCGCCAAACCGGGTGAACCGTTCTGGAACTCCCCGTGGGGAGACGGCAGACCGGGCTGGCATATCGAATGCTCCGCCATGGCGGGACGTTATCTCGGCAAGACCATCGATATTCACTGCGGCGGACTGGATCTGATCTTCCCGCACCACGAAAATGAAATTGCCCAGAGCGAATGCGCCAACGGCTGCGAATTTTCCCATTACTGGATGCACAACGGGTTCATCAATGTGGATAATCATAAAATGTCCAAATCGCTCAACAACTTCTTCACCGTCCGTGACGTGGCGGAAAAATACGGGTACGAGCCGATCCGCTATCTGATGATCTCTTCCCAGTACCGCAGTCCGATCAACTACTCGGTCGATATCATCGAGCAGGGCAAAAACGCGCTTGACCGTTTGTATACCTGCCGTGACAATCTTGATTTCGCGCTGAAAAACGCGGAAGACGGCGGAAAAGCGCCGGAATTTTTAGACGTTCATAAAAATGCCTTTATCGAAGCGATGGAAGACGACCTGAACACCGCCGACGCGCTGGCGGCCGTTTTTACGCTGGTGCGCGACATCAATACCGAGATCGCCGCCGGTGCCGGAAAGACTTCGGTCGAGGCCATGATCGCCGTGTTCGATGAACTGACCGGCGTTTTGGGATTGGTTTACAATCGCAAAAACGATTCGCTGGACACCGAGGTGGAATCCCTGATCGAACAGCGTACCGCCGCCCGTAAAGCCAAAGACTGGGCAACGGCCGACGCGATCCGTGACAAACTGAAAGAAATGGGTATTGTACTGGAAGATACGCCCAACGGGGTCAAATGGAGCCGCGCCGAATGAGGCGCGAACCGTTGGGAAACGGATTCTTCGTGCAGGTTTCGGAAAACCATACCTTTGGGACCGATGCCGTACTGCTCGCAAACTTTGCCGCCCCGCGCAAAAGGGACACTCTGGTGGACCTTGGCACGGGGTGCGGTATTATTCCGATGCTGATGCTGCGGGACGGAATGCTGTCCGCGGCGGTCGGGGTGGATATCAGCGAAGAAGCCGCTCAGTTGGCCGAAGAAGCCGTCACCCGACTCGGGATCGATCGGTTTTCGGTCGTTCACGCCGATCTGTGTGATCTTTCGGGGAAAGTCCCGTTCGGCTGTCATACGCTGGTCACCTGCAATCCGCCCTATAAGGCAAACGGCGCCGGACTTCAAAATCCGGTCAAAAAACAGGCGGTCGCCCGTCATGAGATCGCCTGCACCTTAAAGGATATCGTTGAAACGGCGGCGCGTTTGCTGCAAACCGCCGGGCGGTTTTGCATCTGTCACCGTCCCGAACGGTTAAGTGAACTGCTGGGACTGATGCACGACGCCGGACTGGAACCCAAACGCCTGCGCATGGTTTGTCAGCGTTTGGGGGAAGAACCCTGGCTGGTACTGGTCGAAGGAAAAAAAGGTGCGCATACGGGATTGCGTATCGCCCCGACGCTGTATATCGAGGAAAACGGAACACTTTCCCGTGAAATGACCGAAATTTACGGTATTTATAAGGAGGGACATCTGTAATGGCAGGCAAACTGTATGTGGTCGGAACACCGATCGGCAATCTGGAAGATTTTTCACCGCGTGCCGTGCGGATCCTTTCCGAAGTGGATTTCATTGCCGCCGAGGATACCCGGGTCACAATGAAACTGCTGAATCATTTTGAAATAAAGGCGGAACTGATTTCGTATTTTGAGCATAATAAAAAAGAAAAAGGTCCCGTGATCATCGATCGGCTGGCACGGGGTGAAACCTGCGCCATCGTTACCGACGCGGGAATGCCCGCCATTTCCGATCCGGGCGAGGATCTGGTGCGGCTGGCGCATGAAAACGGCATTGCCGTCGAATCGGTGCCGGGTCCAAGCGCGTTCGTGACCGCGCTTGCCATTTCCGGAATGCCGTCGGGGCGCTTTTGCTTCGAGGGCTTTTTGCCGGTCGAAAAGGCAGAACGGAAAAAACGGCTGGATGAACTGAAAAACGAGCGCCGCACCGTCCTTTTCTACGAAGCACCGCATAAATTGCAGGCAACGCTGAACGATCTGTTTTCGGCGTTCGGCGATCGTGAGATCGTTCTGATCAAAGAACTGACCAAGATCCATGAAACGGTTTTACGTACGACACTGCGGCAGGCGGCGGAATACTTTTCGGAAAACGCGCCGAAAGGGGAGTACGTTTTGATCCTGCAAGGCGCGGCGGAACAGACCGTCGAGACCTATACGCTGGAAATGGCGGTCGAACTGGCAAAACGCCTGATGGACGGCGGCGAATCGACTTCCGCGGCGGCGAAAGAGGCCGCGAATGTCAGCGGGATCAGAAAAGGTGAAATTTATTCGGCACTGCTGAAAATGTAAAATTTACAAATTTCCTCTTTATTTTTGTCGTAAAAGGTGGTACAATATACACCGAATTATTTTTCGAGGTGTAAACAATGCGTAAAAAGAAACACTCATCACGTGCCGCGAACAACGCGGAAACTTTTAATTTATATGATTACGCGGGAACCGACGAAGAGCAGCCGAAAAACGGCAAAAAAAGACGTTGGGACCGTGCGTCCGGATTTGCCAGATTTTTGGCGTATTTCGGTATCATTTTGGGATTGATCGCGTTTTTCCTGTTGGCGGAAGTCGTGATCTATCTTGTTTCGCATATCGTTTTACTGCGGTACGGTCTTCTGGCCTTTACCGTTCTCGCGCTGCTCGTGGTGTGGCTTTGCTATATCCGGCTGCCGCTGAAACACCGTAAGGCGCACAGGGTCAGTTCGATTATTGTGTCGCTGCTGCTGGTGGCCTGCATGGTGTGCTGTATCGTAACGCCGTGGTGGAACTGGCTGGATGCCTGTATTACCAAGGTGATCTATATGTATGACCCATCGCTTGCGGGTCTGACCGATGACGAACTCGGCATAACGGGAAAATTTGATTCGGATATTATCAATATCGCGCTTTTCGGTCTGGACAGCCGCAACGCTAACCTGAAAGAGGGCGAAAAACTGACCGGCCTTTCCGACAGTATCATGGTAATGAGTCTGAACGTCAAGAAACATACAGTCAAACTGGTTTCGGTCGTTCGTGACAGTCTGGTCCCGATCGAGGGACTGTCTTCCGGGTATAACAAAATCAACGCGGCGTATTCGACCGGCGGCGCGAAACGTGCCGTGCAGACGCTGAATAAGACCTTCAAACTGAACATCCGCGAATATGCAACGGTCAATTTTTACGGCATGGCGGAAATCATTGATGAAATGGGCGGCATTGACGCCGAACTGACCGATGCCGAAGTTCAGCCCGCGTCCGTGAACCAGTACTGCATCAACGGAACGATCCACGAAATCTGTAAGCATCTCGGCAAAAACCCGCGGGATTATTATGTCAAAAAAAGCGGAAAGCAGCACCTGAACGGTATTCAGGCGGTCGGTTATGCCCGTATCCGCCACGTTGCGAATATCTGGGGCACCAATAACGATTACGGTCGTACCGAACGTCAGCGTTACGTCATGGAACAGTTGTTCAACAAGGCGATCAAAATGCGCGGGGATAAGTATCCGGGTCTTGCCAAAACGCTGCTTCCGTATATGCAGACCTCATTGACGTTAAGCGAGGTCGTCAGTCTGGCAAACGCCGTTTTGCTGAAATCACCGACCTTTGAAAAAGCCAATATGCCGTATATTGATTATAACAAGGGATTCAATATGCGCATGACCGCGCCGACCAGCGCCTACGGTTCGGTCGAATACTATGATATCGACTACGCCGCGAAGATCATGCACGCTTTCTTCTATAAGAACGTCACGTTTGAAGAGTACGCGACCAAAAACGGCGTGGAAACACACGACTGGTATACCTACGGAAGAATTTCGCAAGGTTCTTCCGATGAAACTACGGTCAGCAACACTGCGAATTATTACAACCCCGGAACATCCGACAAACAGACCTATACCTCTTCAGCAACTACCTCGTCACGGCCGAAAACGATCCGGGTAGACGTTACCAATAAGAAACGGGATAAAAACAAAAAAAAAGACACTTCTTCCGTCAGTTCTGCGAAATCTGATCCGGCGGTGACCGATAACAAGAAAAACGAAAGCGGCAAAAATCCAACGGTCAGTTCCACGGAGACGAAGAGCAGTGACACGAACAAGGAACCGGGGAAAAACGTTGAGCCGCCTGTGACCGATCCGGAGAAGGGATCTTCCGGTGTGACAGAAAGCAGTGCCGTTGATTCCGAAGCGTCCTCTGTCCCGACGGAAAGCACCGACAGCAGTCAGACACCCGATGTCAGCGAACCTACAACGCCGGAACCTGCCGGCGATAATTCGGATTCGACGACAACATCGGAAGCATAAACCGTTTTTTCGCCCTGTCTTTGGATGGGGCGATTGTATCTTTATCACCGAAAAGGGGGGCGGCACGAAATGTCCGCGACGGCTTGCGAAAGCTGCGCCAACTACGTTTATGACGAGGAAAGCGCCTGCTATTACTGCGACTGTGATCTGGATGAGGATGAAATGTGCCGTTTTCTGTCGGCGCAGACCAAAAACTGCCCGTATTACGAATCGGATGACGAATACCGGATCGTCCGAAAACAGAACTGAAAGGGGATAACAGGATGATATTATATGCTTATCTGGTCGCCGCCGCGGCGCTGATCCCGATCTCGGACACCCTTTTCTTTCCGGTTTTGCGGCAATCATATTCCTGGTGGTTTGTGCCGGTTCTGTTTTTGGGATATTTCATTGGATTTGTCTTGCTGCATCTGCTGATCGTGGTGATCTCCGTTGCCGTCGTCAACGTGGATAAACCGCCCCGTGGGGAAAGCCGGTACTACCGTCTGCTTGCCAACGTGACACTGCCCATGCTGTTCAAAATGGCACGGGTGCATATCCACCTGACAGGAGAAGAAAAGATCCCGGAAAACGGAAGGTATCTGTTTGTTTCCAATCACCTGCACGAATTTGATCCGGCGGTCATCATGGCGGTCCTGCCCCAAACCGAACTCGGCTTTATCGGGAAAAAAGAGATCCGCCAGTTGTATCCGTTTGTGGCAAAATTCATGCACAAACTGTACTGCCTGCTGATCGACCGGGAAAACAACCGCGAAGCCATAAAGACCATTCTTTCGGCGGTACAGCTGTTGAAGAACGATACCGTTTCCATCGGGCTGTTCCCCGAAGGGTATTGCAGTAAAGACGGCGAAGTCCAGCCGATGCGCAGCGGCTCGTTCAAGATCGCCACGAAATCCAACGTGCCGATCGTGGTCAGCACGCTGGTCGGCACCGAAAAAATCGCGAAAAATATGTTCCGCCGCCGTACCGACGTTTATCTGGACGTGCTGGAATGCCTGCCGGTGGAATCTTTCATAAACGATCCGACCAACGCTTTGGGGGATCGGGTGTATGCAATCATGAAAGAAAATATCGCCCGGCGCAGAGCACAGGAAGAATAAAACACGAAAGTTAAAAAACCCGGAATCCGCAATTTTGCAGATTCCGGGTTTTTATGTTCCGTTTGCAGGTCGTTCCTATTTGTTTTCATTTTCAAGGGCTTCCGAAAATTTTGCCCAAAGCGCGGCGTAACCGTCGCTTGACGGATTGCAGGGTTTATCAAGCGGATTGTGTTCATCAATAACGATCTCACCGTTTTTTGACATCAGCAATATTCTTGTTCCGAGGACGATCGCTTCCTGAATATTGTGGGTAATAAAGATTACCGTCATATTTTCTTTTACATATAATTCGTAAAGCTCACGTTGAAGTTTGTTGCGTGTCATGGCATCCAGCGCGGCAAACGGCTCGTCCATCAGTATGATTTCCGGTTTCAGCGCAAGCGCTTTCGCAATGGCGACACGCTGTTTCATTCCGCCCGATAATTCGTGCGGATAATATTTTCCGTAACCCGTAAGATCAACTTTTCTGAGTGCGTCTTCGGTGATCTTTTTTAGTTCTGCTTTATCTTTGATGCCCTTGATTTTAAGCGGATAACTAATGTTTTTTTCAACCGTTTTCCAGGGATATAACTGTTCGAAATTCTGAAAAACCATGATTCGTTCGGTCGATGGCTTTTTTACCGGTTTACCGTTGACCGAAATTTTTCCCTCGAAATCCTCAAAACCGGAAATACAGCGGATCAACGTGGATTTTCCGCATCCGGAAGGGCCTAAAATACAAACGAATTCAGATTTGTCAATGGAAAGGTTAACGTTTTTCAGCACGGTATTGTCCGACTGCTTTTGAGTATAATACGTTTTTGTAAGGTCGGTTATTTGCAACAGAACGTCATTCATCGTACCATACCCCATTTCTTGACTGTATGCTTTTCAATATTTGCAAAGATTCCGTATTCAACGATAATGCCGACAATAATGATCAGGATCATAGAAGCATAAACACTGACATAATCCATCCATACCGTACGCGCGTTATGAATAAAAACGCCGATTCCCGCCGACTGTGCCGCGCCGAAAATCATTTCTGCGGCGATCAGCCCGCGCCATGCCCGCGCCCAACCGACACGAATACCGGAAAGTATGCTTGCGAACGAAGACGGAATGTATATGCCGAATACCAGCCGAAACGGATTCAGTCCGATATTCCGGCCCGATTCAACATGGATTTGCGGCACCGACTTAAAACCGTCGATAATGCTTCTTGACATGGGCCAGATCACCGAATGGACAACAAGAATAACAATGGAAGTGTCATTTGCGCCGACGGTTATCATAAGGATCGGCATCAGCGCGACGCCGGGAAGTAAGTCGAATACCGATACGACAAGGTTGTAAACAGTGTTGAAAATCTCGCTGATCACACTCAGACCGGAAAAGGCAAATGCAAGGACCGCGCCGATTCCGAGCCCTTTCAATATCAGAATGATCGAATTGCCGAGATATTGTAGGATCGGGTGCGCCCCTGCCGAAGAGGGAATGAAAATATCCGCGAACAGTTTTTTCATGATGTCATCAATGCCGGGAAAAGCCATGATGTTTCTGCTTTTCGCGTATAATTGCCACGCAATAAGACAAAAGACAATAAAAATCAGATCAACAATAAGCTTTTGATATTTTTTCATGCTGTATCCTCCGGAACGGCTTGTCAATCACCGGTGACATTATCAAATTTCAATTCTTCCAAAGTAACTTTTTTGCTTGAAAAGTTTGCTTTATACATAAAGTCCGCCATCTGTGATACGCCTTTCAGTTCGGTAAAGAACATACAGGTCTTATCATTCAGATCGTCAAGTGTTACGCTGATTTCCTGCTCTAAATATTCCGCTTCGATCTTTGCGGCGGTTTGTTTGTCGTTGTTCAGAACATCAACCGCTTTTTCAAAAGCCGCTGTCACCGCGTCGTAAAGCGGTTTATTCTCGCTGTAAAGTTTTTCTGTGGCAAGCGCCGCCAGGAAAGAATTTCCGTCCTGCCAGATCTCGTTGACGGCTTTTATTTCGGTGAATTTTTCGTTGTCTCTTTCCCTGCGGATAAACGGCGAGGAGGTCAGGTGAAGCGCAACCGTTCCGGATTCAAGCGATGCCATTCCCTCCGCGTGCGCCATGGGGGCAATATTATTGTCAAGCGCGTGCGCGTCACCGAGTTCTTTGTCTGCCGCCATTGCCAGCAGGATATGCTGGATCGAACCGGTATTTACCAGTGCGATTTTATCGCCGGATTTAATATCTTTGAGAGATTTAATGCTTTTACTGTTGGTCATCAGCCCGTGCGACTGGGAACAGAGATTGGACATGATCTTTACCGGGACGCCGTTTGCCACAGCGGTAATCGCGGGAGCGATCCCCATACATCCGATATCGATCGTTCCGCCGATGATGCCTTCGTTGATCGCCGCGCCGGAATCAAGCTTTGTAAAGGTGATCTCCACTTCGCCGTCATAGTTTTCTTCGATCAGTTTTTGCGCTTGGGCAATGTGGACGGGCGCGTAGCCGATGCCGCCTTGATAGGCGATGTTAAGGGTGGCTTTGTTTCCGTCCTTTTTATCTGTCTTTTCGCCGCATCCGCAAAGGGAAAACAGAATGACCGATGCAACTCCGAAAGCCGTAAGTCTTTTAAGTATTCTTCTCATGTGGATTACCGTCCTTTTTTATAATTCAGCATTCAAGCTGTTTTTTAACATTTCAATAAAACAGTTGCAGGCCGCGGACAGATATCGATCTTTTTTGCAGCAGATATACAGTGTCCTTTTGCCGTTTTCTCCGCCGATTTCATACAGGGTGGGGAAGTGTCTGAAATTTCCGAATCGCAGGATGCTTTCCGTTATGAATGAAATTCCGCTGCCGCGAACGGTCATGGCAAAGGTGGTCATCATCTGACTTGCCACGATATATCTTTCGGGCGAAAGGGCCCATTGGGAAAAAATCTTTTCGCTCATTTTTCTGATGTGGGTGTTTTCTTCCAACAGAACGAACGGAAGACCGTTCAGTGCGCTGCCGTCAATGGGATCGTATACAGTCGTTCGGGCTTTTCCGGAAAGGATGTCCGTTATCGGGACCTGTATATCTGCAAGTTTTTCGTTGATCTCATAGGAAGAAGGAACACAGAGATACAATTTTTCGGTATGAAACGGGATATATACAAAACCGTCATTATTGTGCCGCTCAGGCGTGATGAAAAAATCGACCTCGTCATTTTTGGCGATGTCGTATATGTCATGTACGCGCATATCGCGCACATGCACTTTTATGTTGGGGTATTTCTGCAAAAAGTCGGCGGTTGCGTCGGACAAATAGCAGATGTTTGATGAAACGGCCCCGGCAACGGTAATACTTCCGATTTTCAGGTTATTGATATCATTGATTTTCTCACGGAATTCTTTTTCGCAGGCATCTGCTTTTTTGGCGTAATCAAGATAAAGCTTACCGTGTTCGGTCAGTACGAACGGCGTTCGGGTGCGGTCAAAAAGCGGGAACTCCAAATCATTTTCAAGTTTGTTTAGATATTTTGAAAGTGCCGGTTGTGAAATGCCGAGTTTTTTGGCTGCGGCGGAAAGATTTCCACAATTCAAAATTTCATAAAAATAGGCATTGTTCATAATGCACCTCAAAGAATAAGAATAAATGAAATACGGGGTAGTTGCAGGTTTTTGACACGTTATAACTAAACGGTTATATAGCATAACCATGTGTTTACACCGATATATTAAAGTAAATATGTGAATAAACAATGAAATAAATGTTAATAAATCATGAATTGTATTGATCGGGTATTTTAATGCAATAAAAACCCGCGATGCCGGCTTTTTGCAAAGCAACATCGCGGGGTACATATATTTATCAAACAGTCACAGTCAGCGGATCAATACCCCAGATCCTCATTGACCAGAATCACGGTAATTCGATCGGGGATCCGCTGCCGGGCGGAGATCAGATAATCACAGCAGATTCGGCGGTCACTATCGCATCCATCGGTCATGGCAGGGCAGTCGGTGCGTTCCAGCGAAACGCAATGCCCCAGTTTCGCGCAGGGCGTGTCCAGACGCAGGCGCTGACAGTTTTTCGGCGCGGCGATCTTTTTGACCCGCAAAATGCCCTCTTCAACCGTCGGAACGATCTTGTTTTTGCCGACGATCATGACCACGCGCCTGGGACCGAATGCGATCGCGGCGATGCGGTTGCAAAAACCGTCGACGTTGATCAGTTCGCCATTTTCGGTAATGGCGTTGGAGGAGCAGAAGAAGAAATCCACGCCGACGTTACTGCGCAAAACTTCTTCCTTTTCTTCCTCGGTCAAACCGGGTTTGTTGCGGTCGGCAAAGCGGTATTTCGGGTCATGGATCAGTTTCCACACGCCGGTTTCGATCAGACTGATCGATCCGCCGGTCGTAATGGTGCATCCCTCAAAAAGCATATTTTGCACCGTTTCCAGTGCCTGCTCTTTGGTTTCGGCATAAAGTCCGACCATTTTGTTGCGTTCCAACGCGGCAATGATTTTTTCGAATTTTTTATCCATTATTCCTCTCCTTTCACGATCGTGCCGCCGCCCAAAACAGTTTCGCCGTCGTAGAAGACGGCGGCCTGCCCCGGACTGGGGGCGCGCTGCGGTTCATTGAATTCGATCAGGACACGGTTTGTGTCCAGCGGATGGATCACGGCAGGGCGTTCGGCGTGGCGGTATCGCAATTTGACCTGTGCTGAAAGATCGCCCGTTAGCGTGTCAAACGGAATGAAGTTCGTATTTTCCACCAGCACTTTCCGGAAAAACAGTTTTTGCTCGTCGGTATCCAGCACGACCTCGTCGGTGTCGGCGCGCTTTTCCAAAACGAACGCCGGCTTGCCCAGCGCGATACCAAGTCCCTTCCGCTGTCCGACGGTATAGCGGATCACGCCTTTGTGCTGTCCTAAAACCGTGCCGTCCGCGGCAATAAAGTTGCCCCGCTTCGCGGGAACACCGGTGACCGCCTCGATAAAGGCGGCGTAATCGCCGTCCGGCACGAAACAGATATCCTGGCTGTCTTTTTTGCCGGCATTGGCAAAGCTGTATTTTGCGGCAATTTCACGCGCTTCGCTTTTGGTCAGTTCGTTCAGCGGGAATAAGGTGTGTGCCAGTTGATCCTGCGTCAGGTGATATAAAACGTAGGTCTGATCTTTGGAACGGTCTTTCGGACGGGTCAGCAGATAGCGTTCTCCCTGTTTCACCACGGTCGCGTAATGTCCCGTGGCGATTTTCCGACAGCCGTTTTCCGCGGCAATGCGTTCCATCAGCCCGAATTTGATCGTTTTGTTGCAGACGACGCAGGGGTTGGGTGTCCGGCCCGCCAGATATTCGCTAATAAAATTTTCAATGACCGTGTCGCCGAATTCCCGGCGCAGATCGGGCACGAGGTGGGGAATGCCCAACTTTTCGCAGACCGCCCCGGCATCCGCCGCTTCCCGTAACGGGTCTTTTCCCTTGTCGAACAGACGCAGCGTGCATCCGACCGGGTCATAACCGTTTTCTTTCAGAACGGCCGCCGCGACAGCGGAATCGACCCCGCCGCTCATTCCGACCAGTACCTTATCTCCCATGCGTTCACCTGCTTTCAACTGCTATTATAGCATACTTCTCGGATAAAATCCATACGCAAGTTCCGATTTGTTTTATTTGTGCCGTTTTTCGG
>JAZUFP010000106.1:0-9591 GCA_045640765.1 Acutalibacteraceae bacterium | reverse complement strand
CGGCCGAAAATGAAATTATCCAGTCCGAAGCCCTTTAATATCTGGGGCATCTGCGAAATATTGCCGAACTGGTCGGCGCAGTAACCGACATCACTGCCGCCGCAGAATTCCCGACAGAGTTTCTGCCCTTCCAGCAGATTGCGCACGGTAGATTCGCCGCCGGTCAGATAAAAATCGTTTTGCAGGTAAAACGGGCCGATCACGATACGGCGTTTGGCGATCAGTTGTTTCAGCAGTTCTTTCCGCTCGGGCCGGACGGCAAGATAGTCTTCCAGCACCACCGTCTGCGCATCCAGATGAAAGATATAATCGGGATGTTCCCCGATCGTCGCCAGCAGGCGGTCAAACAGATCCACCAGTTTCTGCCGGTACCATTCCAAAGGCATATACCACTCTCTGTCCCAATGGGTGTGCGAAACCACGCAGAATACTTTTCTTTTGTTTTTCACGATGATCTCCCCTGTTCTGATCGAATATAGCGAAAAGACCCGTTTCCCGGGATCTATCACGGTCAACAGGTCTTTTTTCAATCGTTATGTCACCAAATTACCGGACTTCGATTTTTTTTGCCGCGAAAGAGGTGGTGACTGTCACTTTCCCCGCCGAAACCGTATAAGCGGACGGGTCCAGTTCGGTTCCGTTGATATACACTTTCGGGTTGGCAAGTGCGGTCTTCATCGTCAGTTTCAGCGAAAGTCCGTAGGTGTTTCCGCTGACCTCTTCCAGTATAACATAATTCTGTCCGATTTCAAGGTCATATTTTACCTGACGGAACATCAGGTTTTCCATGCGCCAGAAATCAAGCTCTTCCGGCAGATCGGGTGACACCGTCAGTGTATCGGTCTGTTGACCAGAAAGGCCGAAGAAAGCATCCGGCACAACGGTACAGAGAATGGCGCTTTCAACGAATTCGCGATCGATTCCAAGCGCGCCCGAAGTGCCGCCGCCCTGCAATGTAATGCCGAGCGCATCGTAATAGGCACGGTAGAAATCTTCTTCGTCATAGTCGCTGTTGTTATAGGCTTCCAGCACGTCCAGATACCAATCTTTGACCGCGCTGAAACGCTCATACGCATCTTGGGTACCGGCATATTTCATCCGTGCCATAATATCGTAGTAGGTCGTGAACAGCACCGCGCCGCCATCCTGTACCGAAGACCCGAACGGTGCGTTGGCTTCGGCCGGACTGTAATCGGCAACGTACTGACGGTCATTTTTGACCGTAGTGGTGCGGGGCGCAAAGTCATATTCGTAAATACCGGAACCTGTTACGGTATCCCCCGCGACAGTGCGCGTACCGTTGATCCATGACAATACGGAAGCCGCCTGCGCATCGGTCGCCATTCCGAACGAAACAACCATATTATTAAAGATGACCGAACCGTAATCGACCATATTTCCCGAACGGTTAAACCCTTCGATGAAACGGCCGGTCGATTCGTTGAAGTAGCCGGTTTTCGCAGTCGTATTGACCGGCTGACGAACAGCCGTCTTAACATTGGCAGCCATTGTTTGCAAATCTGCCGCGGTATAATCGTATGTAACGGTCGTATTGTCAAACGTACGAATCGCGGTCGGCGTGACCGTAATGCCGTTTTCGGCGACAACACTTTCCAAATAGGCCAGATCTTCCAGACACTTATAATACAACGCCTGTGCATAGACCGACTTCGGTGACAGCGAGATCACATCCCAGTAACTGCTGGCAATGGTATGATTTCGACCGTCGGTCATAATGCCGCCGTCGTGTCCCTCAAAATTGGAAAGGTCGATCAGCCCGTCGCTGTCGGCAAGATTTTCAGCCAGGAACAGAACGGCGCTGCGGTAACGGTTAAGATTGTCCCGCAGGGTCTTGATATCGCCGGTATACTCCTGATAAAGCCGTGCGGTTTCCAGCAGGTTATAGGCGTTGTCAATCTGACGGCTGTCAAGATTGCCGCGGACATAGTTCAGATTGATATTGCCGGACAGGGACATTCCCTCTTTGGCGGCGACAGTGATTTTCAGACCATAGATATTCTTATTGTTTCCCCATCCGGAATTGAGATACATCGGCAGATAGAGGTGCTGTCCGTAGGATTTGCCGAAGGTCTGTTCCAAAATGGAATATTCTTTAACGCTGACCGACTTCCACGAGCCGAGCAGAGACGTTTTCCACGAAACGGTGACATCCTCGACCGCGGCGGTGTTCAGTGTCCAACGCAGATCCATTTCCAGGAAAGGAGATTCGTCGGTGCTGATAAATGGACTTAATTCGGTTTTCTGAAAGATAACTTCCTGCGTGCCGCTGACGTTGGCTTTCAAATACCCACCCGTCACCGTGGAAGACGATGCTCCCGAAACGCTCCATCCGTCACGGTCACCCGAATTGAATTCCCAATCATAATCGCGGTAAGCACCGTAATTGGGGAACGGCCAGCCGATCCCAAACACGTTGGTCGGAGTGGCGGTGGGATTTTCCAGAGTATTTTCGGAAGACCATGTATACCCGTAAGAATCGACGGGGATACCATACAGCCAACTGCGCATATCAGCGAATTTATCGGTCGCGTAATTATCGGTGGTGCTGTCGTACCACAGCAGACTCATGGCCTCCCACGCTTTCCAAGCGGTACCGGAATAACCGAGTTCCAGCTTGCGCACCGCGTTTTCGCCCACGCCGAAATGACGGGTGCGGAAATCGTTCAGGAAAGTATCCATGTTTTCATCGCCGCTGTAAAACCGCAATTCGGTACCGAAACTTTGCTTTTCATAAACATAGGGCGTGATATCAAATCCCAAAATGATCTGTTGTAACAGGACCACATCGTTGAGGTCGTCACGGTCATCCGCGTTCAGATCGGACAGACCGCTTTCAAAGAATTCGGCCGAGCCGCCCAGCACCCGCTTATACCGGACCAGATCGCGCACATCGATCACGCCGTCGGCGTTGACATCGCCCGGCGCAAAATCCTTACAAACGATCACATCATCGTAAACAACAGCGGCATCCTCCCCGAAAAACCGTTGATTCAGCGAAAGAACGGCCGTTGCCGCCGAATCGGTCTTAAAGCGGAATTCAAACAGTTTCCAACCGTCGGAATTATCTTTCAGTACGGCAAAATTCTCGCAGGACGCCAATGTATTGCCGCCGGACTTTACCGCCGCTCCCAAATAGGTTTTGCCATCGACAAAGACGTGGGCAAAAACACGATAGGCAGTATCGGCTTCCAACGCAAAGGAAGCGGATGTAATGCCGTTCAATTTCTCGCCCGATGCGGCCGCATGGGTAACAGCGATACCTTTTCCGCTGAAGCCATTACTATAAGAAGAAACCGTATCAGCGGCGTTATTGAGCGTCCAGCCCGAAATACCGCTGTCAAATGTACCGTTGGCGACAAGACTTTCCGCAGCCGGCAGACCGGAGGCGGTGACCATGTTGTGCCAACCGTTTTGATAGATAAAACAGGCCGGGCCGACATATTCAACCTGTGTGCCCAGCATATACGCCGCGTCAACAGTCAGGATCGCGCCGTTAACGACGTTCGCCGTCGACAAATCGAGTTTATAAATGCCGTCCGCCTTTTTGGAAAGGGTCAGCCCGCCGAAAACAGAGGTACTGCTGTTGGCCTCACGAATACGCAGTGCCACTTCCCCGCCGACTGTTGGAAAGACCGTGCCGACAGCGGCAGACGGGTAGAAATTCGCACCCAGTTCCAGATCGAGGTACTCGGTCGTTCCGCCAAGCAGTTTCGGCTGTATCTTGGCTTTATTGGCAATGTAATTGAAGCCGTCCGGCAAAGCGTATTTCGTTCCGTCGAGAACAGCAAAGAAATCGGGACTGAGAATGACCGAAAAATCATTGCCCAGCGCGTTATAATAAGCGCTGTTGATTTTCAGTTCCATATTATTTCCGCTGACATACAGAATGATCGGCAGTTTAAAGGAATCGATCGCGCTGGCCGGGAAATAGTTGAAAGAATAGCCCGTTGTCGGCGTTTCGGCATTGATCTGCGCAATTGATCTGCCACCCACAAAAATCCGTTCGGTCATGGCATAGTACGGATCGGTAAAACCGTCGTACGCCACCGTCGCAAAGGCCGGAATTTCATGGTCGAATACCATATTGAAACTCTGATAACCGTCCGCGGCGGCATTGTTATACGCCGAAATTGAAAAATCGACCGTATCGGTATAATCGAGCCATCTCAGATTATCGCGGCCGTTCTTTTCCACTGTAAACGTGACCGCACGGCCCGGCGTGTAGTCTTTACCGTTCAACGTGTAACCGAACGCGCCGCCGAAGGTGATTTCAAAATCGGCCGGCAGCGTTTTCAGATATTCCTTGGCGATCTTGACCCAGATCACGCCGTTATCGGCAAACAGATAGACCGGATCCTGATAGGCGCGGCCGACGGTCGCCGGAAATTCGGTGTAGGTGTAGGAACCGTCATATTCCTCGTTGATCTGTGCGACGGATTTTCCGTTCACAAAGAGGTTGGCGGTGACGTTGGGATAGTTGGCCTTTTGTTCACTGAAATAATAGCCGACCGAGGCGATATCCCCGCCGTTTTCCACCAGTATACCGACCTGCGAATAGTCGGCACTTTTGACGATCGTGCCCGCGGTCAAGGTCAGCGGATGTTCGACCGGCTCCTCGCCGTCGCACAGGAAGGTGCCCGATCCGGCGTCGTAAGTGTAGGTCTTTTCGGCAGAGTTGACGTACATTGTTGTGCCGATCACCGAGCGCAAACCCTGTTTGAGCGTGATGACCAGTTCATTGTCATACTGGGCGGTAAAATCATTCAGCCACGCTTTCAAGATGCGCAGTTTGATACAATTGCCGGTTTCGGCAAAGGGCAACACCGCCGTTCGGTAGGTCGCCGAAGCCGTTGCCGGGAAGAGCGTCCAGGTCGTGTTGTACCCGGAAATATCAAACGACTTGATCTCCTCCAACGTTTTGCCGTTGATCTCAACAAAGGGGAGCAGATCCGCCGCGCCGTACGCGGTATCGAAAAAGCTATAATCATAGCCGGTAAAGGGAGTCAGCATATCGGTACGAAGATCAATAAACACGTATTCCGGATTATTCTGTGTCGTCACATAGTCGGCGACCGTCAATTCATCATATAAATCGACGGTATCACTGATTTTTACAAGGCCACCCGTCGCACCGTAGGCATAGGTCACGTCGCTTGAAACGGTCAGCGTTTCACCGTTGTTGTTCTTCCAGGTGAAACCCGATTTCAGGGCGACGGTAAAGGTTCCCCGCACCGCGTAACCGTTCAGCACACTAACACGAAAATAGGGTGCCTCGCAAAATTCCATCACGGGGCTGTAAATGCCGCCGACATTCATCGGAAAAGCCGTTCCGGTATAAGCCGTGACACCGTTTTGGTTATCGGTGACGATCTGACGGGCGGTTTTTCCGTTGATTTCAATATAATTCAAAACGTCGATGCCGTTGGTGGCGGGATTATCATTGGAATAGAAACCCGCGCCGTTTTCCGGCAGACAACTGTGATTTCCCAACTTAATAAAAAATGTGGTCGTATCCGCCGAAATGATCGTTCCGGCGTCTTCAATTGTCACATCGGCTGTCACGTCGATCGGCGCAGCCGCCGAAACGCCGAAGCCCAGCACCGTGACCGAACCGAGCAGTATTGCCAGAGAAAGAACGATGCTGAATAATTGTTTTTTCATAATTTTCCTCATTTCAAAGTATGCAGTGACCGAGGCCACTGCATACTTTCGAGTCATAGTTCGCTTGTGATGATCTGTTAATCAAACTTACGGCAGTTGGATCAAACGGTCGGCGGAATAATAGACGGTATCGCCCTTGACCGCACCGACCGATACCAAAGCGGTCTTGCCGTAGTAGTTGCCGCCGGTCATATCAAATTCAAACAAAGAGAAATAATTGGCGTTTGCATTGATGTCACTCGGTTTGACCTCGACACCGTTGGCCAGAACGCTGGTGTAAGCATCATCCAGTTCGATGATTGTGGTCACGCCGTCGATCACGATGGTATAAATGAATTTATCATAATCCACCGTGTCAGCCATCGACAGGAAGCGAATGCGTTTTTCCGCGGTATTCTGACGAAGCTGGAAGCCGACGTTGAACATACTGTCCAGTCTGACAGCACCGTCAATGTATTTAAAACCGGTGGGCATGGTGTATTTGGTTCCATTCACGACCGCGAAGAAATCGGGCAGGATGACGACCGAGAAATCGTCTTTTACGGTGTCGTAATAGGCGTTATTGATTTTCAGTTCAATATTATTGGCGCTGACGAATACCACGATGGGCAGTTTAAAGGAATCGATCGCACTGGCCGGGAAATAGTTGAACGCATAGCCGGTGGTAGCGGTTTCGGCGTTGATTTGAGCGACCGATTTGCCGTTGATCAGAATTTGATCCATCATCGCGTAATTGGCGGTCAAACCGTCATATCCGATGGTCGCCATATCAGCGATCTCTCGGTCAAAGACCATGTTAAAGCACTGATAGCCCTCGGCGGTAGCCATGTTGGCACAGGTCGGGATCGAGAAGTCGGTGACCGTCCCGAACGAAACGAATTTCGCCGCGGCAGCACCGGTCTTTTCGACGGCAAAAGTCTTATCAGCAGAAACCACATAGGTTTTGCCGTCCAGATCGTAGGTAAAATCATCGGTAAAGGTGATATCGAAATGCGCCGGCAAAGTGCTGAAATAGGGTTTCGCGATCTTGACCCAGATGACCCCGTTATCGGCAAACAGATAAACCGGATCCTGATAGGCACGGCCCGCCGTTGCCGGGAATTCGGTGTAGGTGTAAGAACCGTCATATTCATCGTTGATCTGCGCAACGGATTTGCCGTTGACCAGCAGGTTGGCGGAGACCGCCGGGAAAGCCGATTTGATCTCGCTGAAATGGTAGCCGATGCCGGGCAGATTGCCGCCGTTGGCGACCTGAATACCGACCTGAACGTAATCGGCCGAAGTGACGATGCCGCCTTCGCTCAGCGCGATTTCTTTCGCGCTTTCGATCTTGGCAAAGCCGTTGGTGCCGTAACCGTAGGTCACGTCGTCGGTAACGGTCAGCGTTTCACCGTTGTTGTTGGCCCAGGTGAAACCGGATTTCAAGGTGACAGTAAAGGTGCCCTGTGCCGCATAATCATTGAGTACGCTGAAACGGAAATAGGATTCCTCGCAGAACTCCATGATCGGGCTGTAAACACCGCCGATATTCATCGGAAATACCGTACCGGTATAGGAAGTAACACTGTTCTGGTTGTCGGAAACGATCTGACGGGCGGCAACACCGTTGATCTCGACATAGTTCAGAACGTCGATGCCGTTAGTGGCGGGATTATCATTGGAGAAAAATCCGCCGCCGCTTGCCGGAAGACAGCTGTGGCCGCCGAGTTTTACGAGGATGGTGGTCGTATCGGCCGAGATGGCCGTTCCGGCATCTTCCATCGTCACGTCTGCCGTGACATCGATCGCACCGTCTGCGGTGGCGGTGATGCCGAGGCACGCAAATGTGCAGAGAATCATTGCCAGAGAAAGAATCATGCTGATAGTCTTTTTCATTTTTTCAGAACCTTTCTAAATTATTTATGATAAATAAAGCAATCTACATTACTTTAGTATCAACGTTTGATTTTGACTGTTTAGGTCGCTGTCTCACGATCGGAATTCTTTTCGCGTTTAAACAGCGGGATGAACAGCAGAACCGCCGCGACCGCAAGCAGCGCAAGAATGATATATGAGACTGAGCTGTCAAGGAATCCGCCGAAATCAAAGGATTTTTTCTGTTTTCCGGTAAATCTGGCGTACAGCCGGATATCCCCGGTTGATCCCGCCGGCAGTGAGTTGATCTTGTGCGTATAGTTTTTATCGGTGTACCACCCTTCAAACCGCATCGTGCCGTTCACAGGATTCCTCAGTTGGATTTCTCCCGATTCCACATCGTAAAAAATGGGGTTTTTCGGGTCGTTGGTGCCGCCCGCCAGATCGTAAAGGATAGCGTAGCGAATGGGCCGCAAATAGCCGTACACTTCGGCATCAGCCAGAATACCGTCTTTAAAATCGCTTTCGGTCCGCCAGCCGGAAAAAGCATAACCTTCCCTGATTTCGGGCGATCCGATCATCGAAACGGCATCCCGGAAACCGTATTCCGCAGGTTTTCCATATACTTTTCCGTTCAGGAAATAGGTGACGGTATAGCGTCGGTTACGATTACTCCACACATCCCCGATCCGGACAAACTCCACCGGTTCGGAATTGAAATAGTAGGTCAGTGACGACTTTCCCGAACGTTCGACCAGAAAATCGGTTTTGACCCCGACGGTGATCTCGTCCTGCCCTTGCAGATAACGGTCATGGATACGCACCTGCAAAGTGTTGGACGCCGCGTTGGCATAAAGGATGACCGGCACTTTGTAGCGATCCATCTCGGTAGACGGGAAGGTATCCCAGCGGTATCCTTTGACCGACGCGGTACGGTTGATCTCGGTCACGGTCTTTCCGTTGACCGTGATATAATCGGTCAGTGAGCCGCCGTAAGAATAGGCATCCTCGGTCAAATTCAACAGCACGGGGTATTCCCCGAATTCCAGATAAACGCTGTGGGTGGTCTCGCCTTCTTTGACCCAGCCGAACGCATTGAGACCGCCGTGAACGTCGATCAGGTCTCCCTGCCCCTGCCAGATACCGCGGCGGTTGGTAAAGGACATGGTTTTTGCCAATGTATAAACCGTGCGGCCGCCGGTAAACGACAGACCTTTCAGCACATCGACCGTAAAGGTATCGGTACGCAGCGCATTCAAATAATTCTGATGGATGCGCAGTTCAACCGTATTGCCCGAAATATAAACGATGACCGGCAGGCGGAAATAATCCATCTCATTCGCGGGGAATGAATCGAATCGGTATCCTTTGGTTGAAACGGTGCGGTTGATCTCGGCCAGCGTTTTGCCGTTCAGCCGGATATAATCCAGAATATACTGATTCTCGGCCGTGTCGATCGCGCCGTAGAAGATCCCTTTCGGCAGAACGCCCGCCGGAAAAGTCAGTAGCGTACTTTTATACTCGCCGCTGTCCCCAGCTGTCTGCCACTTGCTGACCGAAAGATCCCCAATAGTCTTTTGTTTCATCGAAACATAAGTAAAAATCCGGGTGGAACTTCCTTTTGTCACAGTATATATCCGACCACCGTTATTCAGTTGCAGACCCGAACGGACACCGATTGTGATGTTCTGTCCGTTCAGTGCGTCAGCAATATACCGACTATGTAGTTTCACTTCCAGCGTATTGCCGTTTTGCAGAACGATAATCGGCAATTTGTACTTATCATCCGCCGTGGACGGGAAAGTATGGAACGAATAGTTTTTGGTATTTGTTGAAGCGTTGATCTCATTGACCGTTTTGCCGTTGACCGTAAGATAATCGCCGATATACCGATAATTGTTATTATCCAGCACGCCGTAACCGATATCCTGCGGCAGTTCGCCTTTTTTGAAAGAAATAACGGTGTATTTCAGTTCGCCGCGATCACCCGTCACGTTAAATCCGCTGATTTTCACGTCTGACGAAATATCAATCGGTTTGCTGTACCGATAAGCA
>JAZUFP010000105.1:0-4197 GCA_045640765.1 Acutalibacteraceae bacterium | reverse complement strand
CCCGGCTGCCGCCGACCGCCCTTGTTCGAGTCCCTTTCAATTAGAAATAAAAACAAAGAGCAGTACCTTTCGATACTGCTCTTTATTTTTGGCGCGCTGAAAGGGACTTTGCGGCGCTTTGCGCCTTCGCCTCGCTTTGCTCGTTGCCCACGGGCTGACGAAACATCCCCCCCGGAAGTTTCGTCCCGGCTGCCGCCGACCGCCCTTGTTCGAGTCCCTTTCAATTAGAAATAAAAACAAAGAGCAGTACCTTTCGATACTGCCCTTTGTTTTGGCGCGCTGAAAGGGACTCGAACCCCCGGCCCTCTGCTTAGAAGGCAGATGCTCTATCCAGCTGAGCTATCAGCGCATAAGGTGAAAAAACATATAATTTTTCCAACAGTACGATTATAAAACACAACCGGAAAAAAGTCAAGTTTTTTTGCAAAAACAATGTTGTGTTGATCAAAAAAATAAAACGCCGACTGCCGTACGATTATTTTGACGAAAAATGGAACAAAATCGGTCTTTTTTACATAAAATACTTGAAATTCACATATAAATCCGTTATGATAAAAAATGATTTTTGAGAAATTGGAGCGTGCTCTATGGTTTATAATCACGTTTTGGAAGCCGTCGGTCATACACCGCTTATCCGTTTGCAGCACATGGTGGGATCCGACAGCGCAGAAATACTGGTTAAATTTGAGGGATTGAACGTCGGTGGCTCGATCAAAACGCGTACGGCGTACAATATGATTCTGGACGCTGAACAGCGCGGTGTGCTGACGCCCGATTCCATCATTGTTGAACCGACCAGCGGAAATCAGGGGATCGGTCTTGCTTTGGTCGGCGCGGTTCGCGGATATAAAGTGAAAATCATCATGCCGGATTCGGTCAGTGAAGAACGAAGAAAACTGATTTGCCACTACGGTGCGGAAGTCATTTTGGTTCATGACGCCGGAAATATCGGCGCGTGTATTGAGGAATGTCTGAATATGGCACTGAAAATGCAGCGGGAAGACCCGGCGGTATTCGTGCCGCAGCAGTTTGAAAATCCCGCCAATCCGGCGATCCAGTTTTCGCAAACCGCCGCGGAAATACTGGCGGATGTTGACGGCCCCATTCACGGTTTCTGCTCCGGTATCGGAACAGGCGGTACCATTACCGGCATCGGTGAGGGACTGAAAGAAAAGAATCCGGATATCACCATCTGGGCGGTCGAACCCGAACACGCCGCGATATTGTCGGGCGGTTCGATCGGTACCCATCTGCAAATGGGGATCGGCGACGGGGTGATCCCGGCGATCCTGAATCAGCAGATCTATTCGGATATTTGCATCATCAAAGACGAGGAAGCCATCCGTGTTTCCAAAGAACTGGCCAGTAAAGAGGGGATTCTTTGCGGGATCAGCAGCGGAACGAATGTTGCGGCGGCACTTCGTTTGGCAAAAAAACTCGGAAAAGGGAAGACGGTCGTGACCGTTCTGCCCGATACCGCGGAACGTTATTTTTCCACTCCATTATTTGACCATGATTGATTTAGAAAGATTTTTAACCGTAAACCCCGCTGTTACGTACTATCCAGAATACGATCTGCACGGAAAGTACGAGGGGATCCGGGCACTGACCTATACCGGTGCCGATTATAACGGAAAACCGACCAAAGTTTTTGCTCAACTGGCTTATCCCGAAAACGTCTCGGCGCCGGTGCCGGCGGTCGTTTTGGTACATGGCGGCGGTTGCCATCCGGATGCCGAATGGATCATTCGCTGGACAAGTCGCGGCTACGCGGTCCTCGCCATGAGTACGACCGGCCATTTTCCGGTCCGCCCGGGGGCTTTCTATTGCGATGCGAATCATGATGAGGCAAATTTTATCCGTGAAATGAATGCGGATTTTGCCGAAGACGGTTTTGTGCCTGCTCCGGACAACAGTGAAATGTTGCGTGATATCGGTTGGAAGGATGAAGATCGCTGGATGTATCACGCGATTTCCCAGTCGATTTTGGCACATAATATTTTGCGCAGCGACCCGAAAATCGACCGCAACAAAATCGGTATTTGCGGCATTTCCTGGGGCGGCGTAATTACCTCTTTGGTGATCGGGTACGATCCGCGTTTTGCTTTTGCCGTGCCGATTTACGGTTCCGGCGCACTGCAACATGGATTGAGTTGCATTTGTGATGCGTTCACCCGGCCGGAAAACCGCGGTTATCTTGCTGATGATCGGTTTGACCGTGTAAAAACGCCGGTCCTTTGGCTTTGCTGGAACGATGACGCTTGTTTTTCGATCAATTCCAATTCGCGTTCCTTCCTTGCCACTGCCGGAAATCACCCCGCGACTCGACTTTCGATGAAACATCTTATGATGCACGCGCATACTTGGGGTTTTAATCAGTCGGAAAGCATTTATTTCGCGGATGCGGTATTGAATCAAACTGAAATCCCTTCGGTTTCCGCCGACTTTTCGGAACAGACGGTGCGATATAAAAGTTCGCAAACACCGGATGCCGTCCGTCTTTTCTGGATCGACGAACCCTACCGCTACGGCAATCGGGAAAAGTACGGCAATCAGGGACGTTATATGACCGCCGAATGGCGGATCCTGCCTTTGGATAAAACGGAAAAGTCAGCAAAACTTCCCGAAAATTTCCACGCCGGGTATGTTGAATTTACTTTCACCGACGGAATTGTTTTGTGCAGTCCGTTTTATGAAAATAATTATAAAAAACAATAATTTCCATAAATTTTCTCTTGCATTTTTTTCGAAAATGTGGTATAATATTTTCTTGTGGGAAAACACGAATTTGATTTTGGGGGATTTCAAAATGGAAGAAACCAACAGAAGAGTCGGTACGGTGTCGCGCGGTATTCGCTGCCCGATTATCCGCGAGGGCGATGACCTTGCTCAAATCGTTACCGAAAGTGTCTTAGAAGCCGCAAAGTGTGAAGGTTTTGAATTGCGCGATCGCGATGTTATTTCAATGACGGAATCCATCGTTGCCCGTTCGCAGGGGAATTATGCCTCGGTCGATGATATTGCCGCGGACGTGAAGGCAAAACTGGGCGGCGGAACGGTCGGCGTTATTTTCCCGATCCTTTCCCGTAACCGTTTCGCAATTTGTTTGCGCGGTATCGCAAAGGGTGCTAAAAAAATCGTGTTGATGTTGAGTTATCCTTCGGATGAAGTGGGTAATTCGCTGGCATCGTTGGATAAGATCGACGAAGCCGGGATCAATCCGTATTCCGATGTGTTGACTTTGGAAAAATACCGTGAGGTTTTCGGCGTCTATCGCTTGGAATTTACCGGTGTGGATTATGTTGGTTATTATGCTGATCTGATCCGTGAATGCGGCGCGGAAGTCGAAATCATTTTCGCCAATCAGGCAAAGGCCATCTTGCCGTACGCGGATCATATTCTGACCTGTGATATTCATACCCGTGAACGCACCAAACGTCTGCTCAAAGAAGCGGGCGCCAAGGTCGTCTGCGGCTTGGATGATATCATGAACGCCCCTGTCAACGGCAGTGGATGCAATGAGAAGTACGGCCTGCTCGGATCGAATAAATCGACCGAAGATAAAATTAAACTGTTCCCGCGCGAGTGTAAAGATCTTGTTCTGGATATTCAGGCACGCATTCTGAAAGCTACCGGCAAACATGTTGAAGTCATGGTTTACGGCGACGGCGCGTTCAAAGATCCGAAAGGAAAGATCTGGGAACTGGCCGATCCGGTCGTTTCTCCGGCATTTACCGACGGTTTGATCGGTACGCCCAATGAATTGAAACTGAAATATTTGGCGGATAACGATTATAAAGATTTGTCCGGTGAAGACTTGAAAAAGGCAATTTCGGACAGCATTCGTGCCAAAGACGGCAATCTTGTCGGCAACATGGCTTCGCAGGGAACGACCCCGCGTCAGTTGACCGATTTGATCGGTTCGCTGTGTGATCTGACCAGCGGCTCCGGCGATAAGGGTACCCCGGTCGTCTTGGTTCAGGGCTATTTTGATAACTATACGAATGATTGATGTTCGCGACAAAAAACGGTCATGCTTTGCATGGCCGTTTTTGATTGTGTAACGAAAACTACCGGCAGTGCCGGTAGTTCCAAAAAGCTTTAGCTATGCATAGAAAAAGTATCCTCCTTCGTTTAAAATAGAAGTGGGTTTGCCAACCACAAACAAAAACCGAAGGAGGAATCAAGTATGAAACT
>JAZUFP010000104.1:0-5268 GCA_045640765.1 Acutalibacteraceae bacterium | reverse complement strand
AAGATCTTCGAGAACGATCCGTTTGCAAAGCTGGATCAGACCGGCGTTGGCAAGCTGATGAAGATGGCTATCGAACTGGGCAAGCCTGTTAATCCGTCTCTCCACTGCGGTATCTGCGGTGAGCACGGCGGCGACCCGGCTTCTGTTGAGTTCTGCCACACCATCGGTCTGGATTATGTATCCTGCTCGCCGTTCCGCGTTCCGATCGCTCGCTTGGCTGCTGCGCAGGCCGCGATCGCAGAAATGAAATAATATAGTTTCATAAGCAAAATGATCCGCCCGAATTTCTTCGGGCGGATTTTGACTTTTATATTGAGTTATGTTAAAATGATAAAAGAATACAAATGATGTTATTGTTTATTGAAAAGGTGAAATAAAATGAAAGTGGTTGTAGCAATAGATTCCTTCAAAGGCAGTTTATCTTCTTTGCAATCAGGCAGCGCAGTAAAAGATGCCATTGAAAGACTGGATGATCATGCGGAAGTACTGGTCAAACCATTGGCAGACGGTGGCGAAGGCACTGTTGAGGCACTTGCCGAAGGATATGATTCAGAGATCATTGAATTAAAGGTCAACGGCCCTCTGTTAAATCCTGTTGTTGCTAAATACTGTATTCTTAAAACCACTCATACCGCAGTGATAGAAATGGCATCCGCATCCGGAATAACACTTATTTCTTCGGATGAAAAAAATCCTTTGGAAACAACCACTTTTGGTGTTGGCGAACTTATTAAAGACGCAATAGCAAGAGGATGCAGACGGTTTATTGTCGGTATAGGCGGCAGTGCTACGAATGATGGCGGAACAGGAATGCTGACCGCCTTGGGCTATGAATTTTTAGATAAAAATAATAACCCGATTCCTTTGGGGGCAAAAGGGCTTAAAGATTTATTCAGGATAAAAAGCGACAATGTAATACCCCAACTGAAAGAATGCCGTTTTAATATTGCGTGCGATGTCACAAATCCTCTTTGCGGGGAAAACGGATGCAGTGCTGTGTTTGGCCCGCAAAAAGGTGCAACAGCCGATATGATCAAGGATATGGACAGATGGCTCAAAAAGTATTCTGAAATAGCAAAGACTGTATCCGACAAAGCGGATAAAGACCATGCGGGAACAGGTGCCGCAGGCGGTTTGGGATTTGCTTTTTTGTCATTCACAAACGCTGTATTAAAGTCCGGAATCGATATTATTCTTGAAGAAACAAACATAGAAAACGACATAAAAAACGCTGATATTGTAGTAACGGGAGAAGGTTGTCTGGACGCTCAAACTGTTATGGGAAAAGCACCGATCGGTGTGGCGAAACTCGCCAAAAAACATGGCAAAAAGGTAATTGCTTTTTCGGGTTGTGTGACGGATGACGCCGAAGTATGCAATGAGTACGGTGTCGATGCATTCTTCCCGATTTTACGCGAAATTACGACCTTGGAAAAAGCGCTTGAAATCAATTACGCATATAAAAACTTGACCGCTGCCGCTTACCAGGTATTCAGACTGTTGATTTAAAATGATATAATAATTTAAACTCCGTATCATGGTCGGTAACCGAGATACGGAGTTTTGTTTTTATAACGGTATAATTCTATCGGGAAATCCGTTTACTCAATCGGCATCCTGCGGATTTCAGAACGCCACGCGGCAGGAGATTTGTTTTCGGTTTGGCAAAACGCCTTATAAAACCTTGAATAATCGAAAAATCCGCATTGCTCGCTGATTTCCTGCAAGCTTAAAGACGTACTTTCCATCAGATGTTTGGCTTTTCGCAGACGCAAACCACCGATATACGCGATCGGTGTGACACCGAAGTGCTTTTTGAAAAGCAAAATGATTTGATTTTTGCTGTAACCGAAGCGGTTTGATAAATCGTCAAGAAGTATTTTTTCGGTAAAGTGTTCCGCTAAATATTGCTCCATCGCATCAGTGACAGATCGATTTGCCGGGGTACGATAAAGCAAAGAAAGTATTTGTAAAAAAACTGCCGCCTGTTCCGTATACGTCGCACCGTTGTGCGATAATCGGTCAAGTGTATCCATCAAAGACCGAAAAGCGGTGATCTCGTAGCACCCGGATAACGGTAAAGCATCCGGCGCGGTGCTGTGTTCACCGCGAAAATGGACATATAAATAACACGGTGAATCGCTGGCGATCGCACCGTCCTGAAACATATTTCGTTTTTGAATATAGTATTCACCTGATTTGACTTCACGCTCTTCCCCGTTTTCCGAAAAACGTAATATTCCGTCAAACACCAAAAGCAGCACATCATCCTCGCAAAACCGGCGAACATGGTGTTCATTGGGCGCGAAATAGCGCAGAGAAGCGTGCTTGAATATTATAGGGGCATTCATCCGGATTCCCACTGCCTCATCTCCTTCACTGTTATTATAGAACAGAATTGTGATATTTGCAATATTATTGATGATATTTTCAATTTTTCTGCTTTTTCTATGTGATATAATACATATAGAAAGGGTGATATTATGAGTAAATGGAAGTTTTATGATGCTGACAACATGATCCCGAAGGGATGGATGAAACGGCAGTTGGAAATACAAGCCGACGGGTTAAGCGGAAATCTCGATAAAATATGGCCGGACATCCGTGACAGTGCATGGATCGGCGGAGACTGTGAAGGATGGGAACGCGTACCGTATTGGCTTGACGGTTTTATACCGCTTGCCTATCTGCTTGACGACCGGGACAAAATCGCCCGCGCCAAGCGGTATATTGACGCTATATTGATCCGCCAAAAACCGGACGGCTGGATATGTCCTTGTAACGAAGAGGAAATCCCGCAGTATGACACCTGGGCAGTATTACTTATTTCAAAAGTATTTGTTGTGTATTATCGCTGTTCCCATGACGAACGGATACCGAACGCTTTGTACCGCATGATGAAAAACTATTACGAATTACTGTCGAGCGGAAAAATACAGCTGTTTCAATGGGGAAAATACCGTTGGTTTGAAGGGTTTGTCGCGCTGAACTTCCTGGCCGAACGTTACAACGAAGGGTGGATCGGTGAGCTGGCAGGTATTCTGCGTGAGCAAGGGTTCGATTATACAACTGAGGATACAGTAAAACGTTTTGTGCGCCCGATGAATGAATGGACCTTTGAAACACACGTGGTCAATCTGGCAATGATGCTGAAAGCGGAAGCGGTATCCCATACCCTCTTGGGTGAAGAATACACCGACAGTGCCGAGCGGCTCTTTGAAACTCTTATGCGATATAACGGCACGCCTGCCGGCGTATTTACCGGAGATGAATGCCTGTCGGGATTAAGCCCCATTCAAGGCACAGAGTTATGTGGCGTAGTTGAACTAATGTATTCGTTTGAATGGTTGTACGCACAAACGGGTGATCCCAAGTGGGCAGAACGTTTGGAAAAAGTTGCGTTCAATGCTTTACCCACAACGATCAGCGACGATATGTGGGCGCACCAATATGATCAGATGTCAAACCAGATCGAATGCAGACCCTTCCCGGGACGGTCTGTGTTCCGCACCAACGGTCCGGAAGCGCATCTGTTTGGTCTGGAACCGAATTTCGGCTGTTGTACGGCTAATTTCAATCAAGGGTGGCCAAAACTCGCGTCAACGGCATTTCTGCATCAAAAAGACCGTGTCTTATCCGCGATTCCGATTCCGTCAATGCTCAAAACCGATGACATACAGATCGAATTGACGACTGATTATCCGTTCGAAAATGTTTTGAAGTATACTGTCTCGCCCGGAAAGGCCTTTGAACTGGTTGTACGGGTGCCGCGCTTTGCGGAAAACCTGACAGTCAATGGTGCCGCCGTGCCAAAGCAGGACTGTCTTTCATTTTCAATAAAACAGGATGAAAAGTATACCTTCTGTATTGCTTTTGATACCGTACCGCAGATGCTCGAACGACCGAACGGACTGAAAACCGTGCAGTGCGGTTCGCTGGTGTTTTCCTTGCCGATCGAATATAAAAAGCAGACGCGCGAATATGAGAATAACGGTGTATTGCGCAAATATCCGTACTGCGATTATGAATATATCGGTACTTCCGAATGGCGCTACGGTTTCAGTGATACGGCGCTGAAGCGCGAGTTTCATTCCGTGTCCGATTGTCCGTTTTCTTCGGAAAATCCGGCAGTAACGGTAGAGGCGCTTGTTAAACGGATCCCATGGGAATTTGAAGACGGATTTGATTCGGTCGCCGCAAAAGTCCCAACGGACAGACGACCCTGCGGTGCGGAAGAAACCGTAAAATTATATCCCTACGGCAGCGCGAAACTCAGGGTTACCGAACTGCCGATTTGCGAGGAATAAAAAGCAAGTAATGCGTATGCGCAACGCCTTGTAATCATAACTACTTGTAAACCAGTGGTATGCACCACCCCAATAAGGGGTAAATAATGGCATAACTACAAAGAGGTGTACAGAAGTTTGCAACGCATTACCATTTCGGGCAGCCGCTCACAAGCGGCTGTCTTTTCGTTATACAAAAAGAAAACCCCATCAAAATGATGGGGTTTTGCTGGTGATCCATCGGGGATTTCGCGGTGCTTTGCACCTTCGCCTCGCTTGACGCTCGTTGCCCTCGGCTAAAAACAGTCCACCGGACTGTTTTCTTAACGCCTGGTTCGAATCCCGATTTTTATTGCAAAAGAAAACCGAACAACCAAAGGTTGCTCGGTTTTACTGGTGATCCATCGGGGATTCGAACCCCGGACACCTTGATTAAAAGTCAAGTGCTCTACCGACTGAGCTAATGAATCATAGACAGCTTATATATTATATCAATCTTATCCCCTGTTGTCAAGCAAAAAATCAAACTTTTTTTAAAAAATCCCCGACAAAAAATCGTCGGGGATTTTCATAACTTTTAGGGTTTTACCACAAGATTGACCAACCGCTTTGGAACATACAGTTCCTTGATCAATGTTTTGCCGTCAATTTCGCGTGCAACATTGGCGTCTGTCTTCGCAAGAGCGATCACATCCGTCGCGGAAATATCAGCCGCAACATTGATTCTGGCACGGATTTTACCATTGACCTGAACCGCGATTTCAACGGTCGCTTCCACACATTTTGCCGGATCGAATTCAGGCCATTTTGCCTGATTCAGCATTCCGCTGAATCCGACTGTTTCCCAAAGTTCTTCGGTAATGTGCGGTGCAAACGGATTCAACAGCAGCAGCATGGTACGATATTCACCGCGTGTGATCTTACCGGTTGCGGTAACCGCGTTCATCAACGACATCAACGCCGCGATCGCGGTATTCATTTT
>JAZUFP010000103.1:0-3873 GCA_045640765.1 Acutalibacteraceae bacterium | reverse complement strand
AAGGCAAATAAAAAAGCCCCTTTAGGGGCAAGCCGGTGAAAGTGTTGCGGTTGGCAAACCTTTCGATGAGCTTACAAGCTCAGCCGGCATTATGCCCTAAGGGGGCAGTGCATACTACCGGCACGGCCGGTAGTTATGATTAAATAACAGATTAGCGACTCGCATATTTTCGGACGATTTCGGTCATGGTTTCCAGTTTGTTCTCTATATCGGCCACTAGCTTGAGCTGTGTACGACAGCGATCTAAATTATGATGTTTGCGGTGGATTTTGAAATACGTATCTCCGTTGAGGTAATCGGTCAAAAAGCGAATGCCGCATTCAAACGTCATCAGTTTCGCACCGAACGGAAGATAATCAAGTTCCATTGGCGTTAGAGTGTCGCCACATTCTTCTAAAAATCCTTTGGTAAACATTTCGAACAGGGTAAGATCCATGCTGACTTTGGAAAGATCGGTTTCGTCTTCGGCGGCGGTGCTGGCACCGAAACGGATGCTGTCACCGAAATCGTAATGTGCCAGTCCCGGCATGACAGTATCGAGGTCAATTACGCAAATGCCCTCTTCAGTTTTCAAATCCAGCATGACATTGTTCAGTTTGGTGTCATTGTGTGTCACCCGCAAAGGGAGTTTTCCTGCTTCCAGTAAATCGAGCAGCACCCCGACATCCTGTTTTCGTTGACGAATAAACTGTATTTCTTTCTGTACCGATGTTGCCCGACCGACCGCATCCCGGGCTACGGCTTCTTCGAACTGGCGGTAGCGATCACGGGTATCGTGAAAATGCTGGATGGTTTCATGCAGTTGATCCGCCGGAAAATCTTTTAACTGCTTTTGAAACTTACCGAACGCTTTGGCCGATTGATAAAAATGTTCTGGTTTTGTAATGGTTTGCAGGCAAATGGCATCATCGATGAACGCATAGGCGCGGTAATAGTTCTGCTCTTGCTCATCGAAATAAAAAAGCTTTCCGTCCACAGTCTTGATAATTTGGAGGACTTTACGGGAGGGGTCGCCGCCCTCGCTGACGATCTGCTCGGCAATAAAGCTGGTCACGCGGTTGATATTCTCCATTAACTGATCGACGTGAAGGAAAATGTCGTGATTGATACGTTGCAGAATATAGCGAACCGGATGTTTGAACTCTCTTTTGAAATACACCACATGGGTATCATTGATATGGCCGCAACCAAATGGTTCCCCGCAGATCAGCTCGCCTTCAAATGTAAACTGATTGACGATTTTTTGATAATTCATCATTTATTCCACAGTCCTTTCGGGTATTTTCCGTTTTCCACCATGTGTGCAAATGCCGTTGCTACCTTGTCGTGATCATCACGGTAGGTCACTCCGTACCATTTTTCGGCGGTTTTCAGTACTTTTACAGTCGCTTTTTGTTCCTGTAACAGTTCATTGACCACGAACGGGAGGAAATATTCCGTTTTAGTGATGTTATTCCGTTGATCGTCTAGAAATGCGGCAAAGCGTTTTTCCAGTTCGTCCAGCATTGCCGGGACAAATCCCCAGAAATTCATGGATACAGTACTGTCCGGCGGAATTGGCGACCAGTTGTCTCCGTTATCTTCGGTGTACATAATTCCGCTGCTGCGTTTTTCGATACGAGTGCGTTCCGTGACCCCAGTCAACTGTGCATTCTCGTTGATTTCGCACACGCCGCGTGCCACATGACCGTTTTCCGTCAGTGTATTGGCAATATCATATCCCACCATATAAAACGGATAGGGCTTTTGTAATGTATCGACGGCGGAGAGTTCCTGGTACATCAGCTCAAACGCTTCTCTGCCATAATAATCATCAGCATTAATGACTGCGAACGGTTCCTGTACTATATCTCGACAGCATAGGATTGCATGCCCGGTTCCCCACGGTTTTGTGCGACCGTCAGGGACGGTATATCCGGCAGGCAACCGGTCGAGGTCTTGATATACATAACGTACCTCTGTTAGTCTTGCAATCTTGTCGCCGATTAGGCGACGTACATCCGCCTCGATTTCCCGCTTGATAACAAATACCACTTTGTTAAAACCAGCGCGAATAGCATCGTATACCGAGTAATCAATGATAATCTCATCGGCCGGCCCGACAGGATCGATTTGTTTAAGCCCGCCATAGCGGCTTCCCATTCCTGCCGCCATTATGACCAATGTTATATTTTGCTTCATGGTTTGTTTTCTCCTTTCATTTCTGCTGTTTAAATCAGTATAACAGAATTATATTGACAAATAAATGTGAGTTTTGCTATAATTTATATAAATTCAGACATATTTGTATGAAGGAAGAAGTGTGGTTGTTCTGCTGAATGTATTTATGGATCGCTACGATCATGAAGTGCCGGTGCAGAAAATCCTCGAAATCAGTTCTGTAATCACCGCTTTTGAGATAACATATAATGATCATTTCTATTATCCGGGAGAAACACATGATTTTTGGGAGTTCGTCAGCGTTCTGGATGGGGAAATCAACGTGACGGCGGACGACAAAGTGCTGCATCTGCATAAGAATCAAATTATATTTCATAAGCCGATGGAGTTTCATCGGTTGTGGTCTTCTAATATGACTACACCGCATCTGATTATCCTGTCTTTCAAAACAGCTATCCCGTTTTACTTGAAAGAATGCGTTTTCAATATGGAAGAAGAGGAGGTCAGTCAACTGCGTAATCTCATTCAAATCAGTCGTGAAGTGTTTGCTTTTCAGGATATTTGCGCCGTGGCGTTACAGCCAGGGAAACGAATTGATTACCAACTTTTTATCAATTCGTTGGAATGTTTTGTCCTGCAAATTATCAAAAGTCACGCGGTTTCGGATGCTCGGAATACATCGTCATCAGCGCAAAATTATGCACTGATCATTAATACGCTGTATGCAAATCTGGATCGCCAGTTGACTCTTGCGCAGATCGCGGAGCTGACACACATGAGTGAAAGCAATGTAAAACGCATTTTTACCTGTTACGCCGATGTTGGAATTATTAAATATTTTCATCAATTGCAGATACAAAAAGCAATTTTGCTACTTCGTTCCGGGTCGACCGTAGCGGAAACTGCAGCGCGACTCGGTTTCCGGGAACCGTGTTATTTCAGTACAGTATTCAAGCGCATCACCGGTTATTCACCGAAAAACTATTTGCGGCAATATCCGACATTTGACCGTACTCTGATAGAGCGTTCCATCGGTTCATCATAACCGGTAATGAGGTGGTGATTTCTGACAGGTCCATATTTCAACATGGAAACACGCTGATAAATAAATGTCTGATAGTAAGAAAACGCCCAGAAAAGCATAACTGCCTTTCTGGGCGTTTTTTCTTGCCTTTTTGATGCTGCGTGATAATTTGTTATTACTTTATCACTTAGCAACGGCGGCAATTTACTGTTATATGTCTGTTTTTACAGTTTATCCGCGATGGTATTTGCCAGATCCGCTAACGGCGAATTCTTTTCGCCACCGAAATCCAGATTGCCCCAATCGGGATCTTCGTTTGCGCCCGCAGGCGAAACGGTCAGGATGTCCGCATCCATAGCGATGATTTTCATTTCAGCGTTTTTATATTTCATTGCCAATCACTGTAAATCCTTCCTGCGTTGGTTACGCGGGTCGCACCGGTCACGGTTTCACCGTTCGCGGTGTAGGAAGCGGTCGCGGTCACTTCTTCGGCGCCGGTCACATTGCCGATTTCAAGAATGGCAACGTAGGTGCAGTTCAGATTGCCTGCCGTGACAACTTCGTTTTCGTCGATGAATGAATCGTAAACGGAATCCAGTCCGACACTGTATTTGGTGCCGTCGATGCTGTAATCGAGCGTGATGTCTTCATACGCTTCGATGTCTTCCGCATTGCCGCTGAATTTGATG
>JAZUFP010000102.1:0-6249 GCA_045640765.1 Acutalibacteraceae bacterium | reverse complement strand
AACATGTGTTGTTCCTTCCCTTATATTAAACAATAGTCCGTGTTCCTTTTTTGGCCCATCACAACCATATTATAACATAATCCCCGATTTTTTCAATCTATATTTATACTACTTCTTCATTGTTTAATTACATATTGCTTTCCGAAAACCGGCACTTTGATTTTTAATAAGTAAAAAAACGACAAGCCTCTGTTGAGATTTGTCGTTTTTGGTGGGCCATCAGGGACTCGAACCCCGGACCAACCGGTTATGAGCCGGTTGCTCTAACCAACTGAGCTAATGGCCCGGATTGGAGCGGTAAAACTGAACCGCAAATGTTATTATACCATAAATCCACGGATTGTCAATATAAAAATTCAAAAATAACAAGAAATCACGAAGACGGAGTATTTGCTCCGCCTTCGCATTAAAAATCAGCATTGATTTCCGAATTTATTTGCTTCCGCCATAGGTCGAGGACGTGTCAGCGAATACCGCGGTAACGTTAGTTTTACGGCGGGAGGTCGCCACACGCTTCATCAGTTCTTCATAATACAGTTCCGCGTCAAAGGGCAATTCGATTTCCTTGCCCAAGAACGCCGAAAGGTGCATGGCGTTGGAAAGGGTCAGCCCGTTTAAGCCCTCGGCACCGTGGGCAACAAGATCGCCGCCGTGCAGGATCGCATCCGCCCAGGCATTCAGAACGCCGGTATGCTGGGGGTTTTCCCCATCGGTTTCGACCGTGATCTCGGTGGCTTTCGGACAGCCGAACGGCTCTTTGTTGACCGCCGAAAAGTCCGGTTCGCTTTGATCAAATTCCCAGACACGCAGAACGTCGTTGTCAACGACCAGTTTTGCCGCGTCCATCTGGATCTCGAAACGGTTGGTGCCGCAGCCGTCGCCGGTGGTGGTGATAAACACGCCGGTCGCGCCGTTTTCATACTCGACATAGGCGGTCACGTCATCTTCGACTTCAATATCATGCCACAAGCCGTAATGCAGGTGTGCCTGCACCTTTTTGGGCATTCCGCAGATCCACTGCCACAAGTCTAACTGATGCGGGCACTGATTCAGCAGAACGCCGCCGCCTTCCCCGCTCCACGTAGCGCGCCAGTTGCCCGAATCGTAATACGCCTGCGGACGGTACCAGTTGGTGATCAGCCAGTTGGTTCTCCTGATCCTGCCGTATTTCCCCGAATCGACCAGTTCTTTCATTTTGCGGTATACGCAGTTGGTACGCTGATTGAACATCATGCCGAACACGATCTCGGGGTGTTTTTGGGCTTCCGCGTTCATTTCAAGAACCTGCTTCGTGTATACGCCCGCCGGTTTTTCCACCATGACGTGGATCCCTTTTTCCATACAGGCAATGGCGTATTTCGGATGGTCGTAATGCGGAACGGCGACAACACAGGAATCAATCAGACCGCTGTCCAGCATTTCCTCGGCGGTGTCAAAACACCGGACGGAATCTCCGAATTTTTCACGAACATACGTCAGACGGTCAGGGTTGATATCCGCAACGGCGACCAATTCGATATCGGGGCATTCCCCTTTCACGATGCGTTCGGCGTGCGCGCTTCCCATATTACCAACACCGATGATTCCGAGTTTTAATTTTTTACTCATACTGTTTTCTACCTTTCTAAACAGTGATTATTTACCATTTTACAGCAATGCTTTCAACGCATTGCACGCCGCGTCAAAAGCGGTGTTGGCGTCGGGATATTCGTATTTTCCGGTCTTGGTTTCCTCGCCCGCGCGTTCCAGCGCTTTCAGTCCGTCGAAAATGGTCAGATGCGGCTCAATGGTGACAGCGTCACCAAACGTGCGGTAGTCACTGACAATTTCCGCCACGTTACCGATCCCTTTTCCGGCGGGAACGACACTGCCGTCCGCCAAAGCGTCTTTGATATGCAGGTATTTGATATACGGATTCAGCATTTTCCAAGCTTTGGCGGTATCTACCCCGCACTGTACAAAGTTTGCCGGATCGAAAATCCCCTGCACCAGCGGCAGTTGTTCATGGATCTTCAAACAGCGTTCGGCATTATCGCCGAAAATGCCTTTTTCGTTTTCGTGGCAGGGATTCACGCCGGCTTTGATACTGATTTCCGCCATCTGTCCCATGCGGTCCAGCACTTCGTTTTCATAATCGAACGGATCTTTGCCCTGCGGAATATAGAATGAAAAGAAGCGCAGGTTTTCACTGCCCAGAATATTCGCGACTTCAAGGGTATGTTTCAGCGTTTCCAGGTGAGCGGCATAGTCGTCATTTTCAATATCGATTTTGCCGATCGGCGAGCCAATCGACCAGGTGATCAGTCCGGCGTCGTCCAGTTTCCGGCGTACCTCTTTTGCTTTTTCTTCGCTGATCACGGAAACGTTTTCCCCGTCGACCGAACGAATTTCAAGACCCTGCAAGCCGTTGCGCTTCATGGCGACGATCTGTTCGTCAACGTTGGAGCTTGCCTCATCGGCAAACGCGTAAATATTCAGTTTTTTCATGATATTTTCCTCCTTATACACCGGAATATGCCGAAAATCCGCCGTCGACCGGAACGGTCACGCCGGTAACAAATCCCGATTTGGTCTCATCCAACAGCCATTCCAAAGCACCCAGCAGTTCCGCGGCTTCACCAAAACGCCCCATCGGGGTGGCACGAAGAATTTTTCCCGTGCGCGCCGTGGGCGTACCGTCGGCGTTGAACAGCAGATCTTTATTCTGCTTGGTAACAAAGAACCCGGGCGCGATCGCGTTGACACGGATGCCCTCTTTGGCAAAGTGTACCGCCAGCCACGAAGTAAAGTTGGTAACGGCGGCTTTCGCGGCGGAATATGCCGGAATTTTTGTCAGCGGGCGGTAGGCATTCATGGAAGAAATGTTCAAAACCGAGCAACCTTTTCTGCCCAGCATATCCGGCATGAAGACCTGACTGGGAAGCAAAACGCCCTTTAAATTCAGATCAAAAACAAAATCGAACCCTTTTTCGTCAATGTTGAAAAAGGTCAGGAAATCTTCGGCGGATTCGTCCCCCGCCTCGTATTCCTCGTGAGCGGTGGTACATTTCGGATTGTTCCCGCCCGCGCCGTTGATCAGAATATCACATTTCCCGAAATCCTTCAAAATTTCGGTATGTACCCGTTCAATATCCGCCTTATCCAGGCAGTTGCATTTGTATGCTTTTGCGATATTGCCGTTTTGACTGATACTGTCGGCGACTTTCTGCGCCGCTTCCTCGTTGATATCAAGCAGTGCGACCCGGTTGCCTTTTCCGGCCAGAAACTCGGCAAAGCCGGAGCAAAGCACGCCGCCGGCACCCGTAATGACGATATTTTTCATTATTCAGTTCTTCCTTTCTCGATGGCTTCGAATAATCCCGCAATATAAGTCGCGCCCAAAGCACGGTCATAAAGGCCGTAGCCGTAACGCCCGGTTTCGCCCCAGATCATGCGGCCGTGATCCGGACGGACGTATCCGTCAAACCCGTTTTCGACCAGAGCTTTTGCGATACCGTACATATCGATCGATCCGCATTCGGTCGGGTGTCCGACTTCGTGGAACTGTCGGTCGCCCGTGATCTTGATATTCCGCAAATGCAGAAAATGGATACGGTCGGCAAACTCGCCCGCCATGGCGACCAGATCGTTTTGGCTGTGCGCCCCCAGCGAACCGGTGCAGAAAGTCAGGCCGTTATTGGTTTCGGGGACCAAATCGAGAAAACGGCGCAGATTTTCACGGGTCGTGATAATGCGCGGCAGACCGAACATTCCCCAGGGCGGATCGTCCGGATGGATCGCCATATTGACACCGGCTTCCTTCGCGACGGGAATGACCGCCTTCAAAAAGGTTTCCAAATTTTTCCACAGCGTTTCTTCATCGACGGATTTATAAGCATCCAGCAAACCGTTCAGTTGTTCTTTGGTGTAGCTGGCATCCCAGCCGGGCAGCGCCAGATCCCCTTTGGCAGGATCCATTTTCAGCACGGTCGCGTGGTCGTATGCCAACGAATTGCAGCCGTCTTTATGGGTATATTCCAACTCGCTGCGCAACCAGTCAAACACCGGCATGAAGGTATAGCAGATGCATTTTACACCGGCTTTTCCCAAACGCCGCACGTTTTCACAGTAGTTTTCGATCAGACGCGGCGCATTTTCATTACCGAGTTTGATATCCTCCGGAACGGGAACGCTTTCCACCACTTCAAACGCCAGACCGTGCGCGGCGGCATCCGCCTTGATTTTTTCAATGCTTCCCGTTCCCCAAACGCCGCCGGGTTTCACGTCGTAAACAGCGGAAACGATACCGGACATCGTCGGGATCTGACTGATTTGTTCCAGCGTTACGGGATCGTCTGCCCCGTACCAACGAAAAGTCAGTTTCATAGATTTCCCCTCCAAAATTCGTTTGATATCTCCATAAAAAGATTAAATTATACTAATAATACCCATTTAAGTATATCATAAATCAAATACAATAAAATTGCAAATATTACAAATATATATTGTAAATCTTGCATTTTTTTGATAGAATGGGAACCGGTGATGAAAATGACGGAAAATTACTCCTATCGTGACGCGGATCTGTACTTTCATTATTCCCTTGACCCCAAACCGGACAAGCGCAATTATGAAATGCACACCCACGAATTCTGCGAACTGTATATCTTTTTATCGGGAAAAGGAAATTTCAAAATCGAGGGCAATCAGTATCCGCTGTCGCCGGGGGACGTTCTGATCTTAAAGTCCAATGAATCGCATTTCATCGACATTGACGAATCCTGCCCGTATGAGCGGATCGCCATCCATTTCCGAAAAGAACTGCTGTTGCCGATGGACCCGACCGGTGAACTGACAAATGCCGTGCTGAACCACCGTTCCGGACACGATAATCTGTTTCGGGCAACCGATTTTTCTCAGGATCTTCATAAAGCCGTCCTGCGAGATCTGCGCCAAAAAAGTGATCACACCCGCGCAAAGATCGTTTCCCATTTAATGATGCTGCTCTATGAGATCTGCCGCCAGAATTCCGATGCCCGTACGGAAGAAATATTCCGCACGGAAGACAGTCTTCCCCACCGCATCGTGGAGTATATCATGCGGCATATTGAAGAACCGCTGACGCTGGACGGGATCTGCCAGGAATTCTATATCAGCAAATCCAAGCTGTGCCGCACCTTTCGGGAATCAACGGGATCGACCGTACAAAACTATATCACCACCAAAAAAATATCCCACGCGAAATGGCTGATGAGTACCGGCATCCATCCGACAGTCGCGGCTTCCATGTGCGGATTTTCGGACTATTCCAACTTTTACCGTTCCTTTACAAAACACTGCGGCACCTCCCCGCTGACGGAATTCAAGCAGATGAAAAAAAGTGCTCCTTCCGTCCCGGGCGGCGAGCATTGACGACAACGAAAAAACACCCGTCATGCGGCAGGTGTTTTCTGTTTTATTATGACTCCGAAGGCACGCTTATTCCCCGTCTTCCACGGCGTATACGACGTTTTCAACGGACAGCAGATCGGACAAATCGAATTCCGTGCGTTTATCAATGACGATGATCAACCCCAAATGCCCCTCAAACCCGCTTTTCGGCGCAACCGTCTGCACCGTGGACTTTTCCCGGATAAAATCCTGCAACTGGCGGATCACTTCATTGGTGCGGTACATATCGTCGATCTCGACATAGATCACTTCGGTGGTCTTTTTTTGTTTTTCAAATTTCGCGAACAGAATAATGGTGATTAAGAACAGCACCGTTACCACCACCGCGCCGGTGTAATAACCGTAGCCGATCGCCACACCGATAACACTCGTTGTCCAGACCCCGGCCGCCGTGGTCAGTCCGGTGATCATATTATTGTTTTTCAGAATGATCATGCCGGCACCCAAAAAACCGACACCGGAGATCACCTGCGCGGAGATGCGGAAAATATCACCGCTGTTCCCCAGCGTATCGGCAACGTACAGACTGGTCATCGACGTCAGGCAGGCACCGAGGCACACCAGAATATGCGTCCGCATCCCGGCGGCTCTTCCGTGACGGGCGCGTTCACTGCCGATCAATCCGCCGATCAGCACCGCCAAAACCGATTTGAGCAATAATTCCAACAATACAGATAATTCTTCCATTTAACCGCACTCCAAACAAATATATTAAAATAAATAATAAATATTATACTCAAAGCCGTTCTGTTTGTCAAAACAGAATACACCCGGAGTAAACCCCGGGTGCTGTAAAATTCAAAAGTGTTGATCAGAATC